>JAMPYE010000069.1 GCA_023700825.1 Thermoanaerobaculia bacterium
CTGGGCCGTCGACCGCATGATGCGCATTTTCGCCTCGTGCGCCGCGTTGAAGCCGGCCGCGATCGCCGCCCGCCTCGACGAAGAGGCGTGCGCGATCCACGCCGAGGACATCGCCGGCAACCGGCGGATGGGCGCGTTCGGCGCGGAGCTCATCCCCGAAAAGGCGACCGTCCTCACCCACTGCAACGCCGGCGCGCTCGCCACGGGCGGCTACGGCACGGCCCTCGGCGTGATCCGCGCCGCGCACGAGCGCGGAAAGAAGATCGCCGTCTTCGCCGACGAGACGCGCCCCTATCTGCAGGGCTCGCGCCTCACGGCGTGGGAGCTGCAGCAGAACGGCATCGACGTCACCGTGATCACCGACAACATGGCCGGGCACTTCTTCGCGAAGGGCACCTTCGACGCGGTGATCGTCGGCGCCGATCGGATTGCCGCGAACGGCGACGCCGCAAACAAGATCGGCACGTACACCGTCGCGGTCCTGGCGCACGCGCACGGCGTCCCGTTCTACGTCGCGGCGCCAGTCTCGACCATCGACCCGCATTGCCCGAACGGCGACGGAATTCCGATCGAGGAGCGGAGCGCCGCGGAAGTGGTCGAGACGCACGGGATCGGCCCGGACGGGGTGCCGGCATCGGTCATGACCGCGCCCGAGGGAGTTCGCGCCCGGCACCCTGCGTTCGACGTGACGCCCGCCAGGCTGATCACTGCTATCGTCACGGAGAGAGGAGTGCTGCGCCCGCCTTACGGCAAAGCGATCGCCGCGCTCTTCGAGGAGAGCCGATGAAGGCCTGGATCACGCTGATGCTCTACGCCGTCTGGATCGGCGCCGGGCTGACGATCGCGCTGATCGCGGCGCCCGCGGCGTTCGAAGCGGCGCCGTCGCGCACGATCGCCGCGGCCGTCGTCGGCGCGATGCTCGAGCGCTGGCACTACATCGCCCTCGCGATTCCCGCGATCCTGCTCGTCGGCGAGTGGCGCCGCGGCCTCGAGAACACGCGCGTCGTCATCCTTCTCTCGCTCGCCCTGCTGCTCGGCTCGGCACAGGCCTTCGCCGACCTCGAGATCCGCCGCATCCGCGAGTCGTCGATCGTTCCGGTGAGCGAGCTTCCCGCCGAGAGCGCCGTGCGCCGCCGCTTCGGAATGCTCCACGGAGCCTCGACCCTCCTCATGCTCGTCCAGATCGCCACTGCGATGGGCGCCGCGTGGCCGGCCGGTCCGGGGAACGGCAGGCGCGAGGACGACGAAAGCGACCACGGCATCTCGGCGCCGTCCGACGAAGTCCCAGCTGACGACAACCTGCCCGAAGTGCGGTAGCGGCTCGAGGGCCCGGTGCGGATATCAACTGCACGAGGCACCCGCATCTCCTCGCTTCATTCTTCAGTTCTCATTCCTCATTCGACATTTCGGTTCTCGTCAGCCCTCTGAACCCGAAATGAAGAATGTCGAATGAGGAATTGAGAAAGAAGAAATGAAGGCAGCGCAGGTTGGGATGGCCGGCGTCCCCAGGCGCCTCTCCGCCGGCTCATCGCCTCTCGCCTTCCGCCTTGTCGCCTGTCGTTACCAGATCAACGCGCGATTCACGCCGATCTGCCGGAAACCGAGCGACTCGTAGAGCGCGATTGCGGGCGCGTTGAAGTCGTTGACGAAGAGGCTCGCCTTGCGGTGCCGTCGCAGCAGATGGCCGCATATCTCCCGGAGTCCCTGCTTCGCGAGGCCGTGGCGCCGCTCCTCGGGGCGGGTCCAGACGCCCATGAGTTGCACCGTCTGAGTCGTGACCGCCGAGAATTCGGTCTTGAAGACGAGCTTCCCGTTCCGGAAGATGACCATCGAGCGCTTCTGCGCGATCAACTCACGGATCCGCTGCCGGTAGCCGCTCGCGTCGCGAGCCAGCGGGTCGATCCCGACTTCCTCGAGATGCATCGCCGCGCACGCGGGCACCAGCGCATCGAGATCGCCGGCGCGCGCGTAGCGCACCGTTTCCAGTTCCGGCGGGTCATCCATGTGCTCGAGAACGTAGACCGGCTGGCGGTCGCGCCTCACGGTTGGCGGAGCGACCCAGCAGGAGAGTTGCTTCCACAGCACCTCGACGAGCGAGACCTCGGAAATGATCGCGCGCGGCGCTTCGCCCGAGCGCGTGACGTGGTCCGCGAAGATCGACACGACGAGATCACGGGTCTCGTGCGGAAGTGACCGCTCCACCGCCATCACGACATTCCAGCCGACGATCGCGATGCCGACCAGCTCGCCGCGGAGAAAGACGGCAACGTGCTCGTCCAGGCCTCCGATCCCCTCGTCGAGGATCTTCGAGATCAGGTACGCGTTCATGATCGGCTCGCGCTCCAGAAACTCGAGCGCACGCGTCTGGTCGGTCCAGCCGAGCGAGCGCACGGCCCAACGGTCGAGATCGTCGTTAAGCGTCGCCATGAGAACGGGGAAAGTGTAGCCGACAAGGCAGGCCAGAGGCCAAAGGTCAAAGCAACCGGGGTGTCGGAGCGAGAGGCGAAAGGCGAGGAGCAGGCCGGAGGCCGAGGTCAAAGGTCAAAGGTCAAAGGTCAAAGGTCAAAGCAGACGAAGCACCCGGGCCGTTCGTTCTTCATTCTTCATTCGACATTCGCCATTCGACAATTCGGTTTCTGTGCGGCCTGCCCGAATCGCAGTCGCCGCCCGCTGCACGGACTTCGAACTGTCGAATGGAGAATGAAGAAAGGAAAAGGGGTAGGCGATGCGGATATGTCTACACCACCTCCCGTCCCCTCGCGATCACCCGCCGCACCTCGAGCCGCGGGGACATGATGACGAGGTCGGCGTCGTGCCCTTCCTCGATTCTGCCCTTGCGGTCGGCGACGCCGAGAATTCTCGCCGGCAGCTCCGTCGCCATCGGAACGACTCGATCGATGTGAAGCCCGGCGAGCTCGACCATGTTGCGCAGGGCGCGATCCATCGTGAGCGTGCTCCCCGCGAGCGCGCCGTCGGCGGTACGCGCAATGCCCGACTCGACGCGGATCGTCCTGTCTCCCAGCTCGTAGAGCCCGTCGGGCGCGCCCGCCGCGCGATTCGCGTCAGTCACCAGCGCGAGCCTCTCGCCGAGCAGCCTCGAGCAGACCTGGAGGACGACCGGGTGCAGGTGGACTCCGTCGGCGATCACCTCCGCCGTCATCCCTTCCGTCACCGCGAGCGCACCGAGAAGGCCCGGCTCCCGTTGCTGAAACGGCGTCATCGCGTTGAGGAGATGCGTCGCGTGAGTGACTCCGCGCTCGTGCGCCTCGAGCATTTCGCCGAAGCTCGCCGCGGTATGTCCCGCCGAGAACGCCACGCGGCCGCGGAAGAGCTCGATCAGAGCGAGCGCCCCCTCGATCTCCGGCGCGATCGTCATCCTCCATCCGGGAGGCGCCGCACTCGCGAGCCATTCGTCGAGCTCGCCGGCGTCGGGCGGGCGAAGCTGGTCGCTCGCGTGCGCCCCGCATCGCGCTTGCGCGAGATACGGCCCCTCGAGATGGATCCCTGCGATCTCCGCGCAGCCGGCGACGTCGCGGCGCCGCGCGGCGTCGATCGCGACCAGGGCCCTCGTCGTCGCCTCGCGCGAAGCGGAAACGGTCGTCGCCGCGAGCGACGTCGTGCCGTGCCGCGCGTGAAACTCCGCCACCGCGATCGCGCAGTCCGGATCGCCGTCCATGAAATCGGCGCCCGCGCCGCCGTGGACGTGAAGGTCGACGAAGCCGGGGAGGATCAGATCCTCCGGGCTCCCCGCCTCCGCGACGTCGATGTCGACGCGGGTGATCCTCCCGTCGTCGACGTGGACGACGCACGCCTCGCGGATTCGGCCGCCCACGAACGCGCGGCCGCGGAGCACGTGTCGCATGGGAACCAGACTAAGTCTGGAGATGAGATTTGAAAATCGAAAATTGAAGGCGATGCCATCCAGGAGGGTTTGTAGCGCAGGCAGGAGTGCCTGCGCGCGGCGCGAAGCGCCGCCCTGTCGGCGCACGAAGCCTGAATCAGCAGGTCGCCTTCGGCGACGCGCAGGCAGGAGTGCCTGCGCCACATGGGACCCTACTCTACGGCGTCCCTTCGGGACGCCTTCAGACGGCTCGGGGTGAAATCAGGCCCCGTTCAGCACGCGTCGCAGATTTCCGTCGGCGTCGTCCAGCAGCCGGCGCGCGTCGTCGGGGGTGACCCGCAGGCGCAGCATCACGATCGCCGCCTTCGCACCCCCTGCGGCGCTCACCGCGGAGCGCGCGTCGATCGGAGAGCAGCCGCAGGCGGCCTCGACGACGCGCCAAGCGTCGGCGCCCAGTTCCCGCTCGACCGGCAGGTTCGACCAGACGCGTCCATGGCGCGCCATCACGGCGGTCACGAGGGCGTCGAGCGCGATCTTGATCGCGGTCGCGCTGCGCAGCGCGAGATCGCCCATCACGACCTCCGCCCCGGTCGCGACGACGATCGGAAAATCGCAGTCGCTCGCGAGCGCCGAGTTAGGCGACGTCGTGAGCCCGGTCGTGAGCACGCCGAGGTGGTTCGCGGCGCGCGACGCGTTCAGTGCGAACGGGTGGTCGCCGGAGGCGCTCACCGCGATCAGTGCATCCTCGGGGCGAAGCTCGGCGTTGACGCGCGCGATCGCATCCTCGTCGTCGGGCAGCGCCGACGGCTGCGACGGTTCCTTCGTGATCACCACGACCTTCGATCGCTCGAAGCCAAAGCGCTTCGGCAGTCCCGCGGCGTCCGAGGCGGCGGTGCGCCCGCAGCGTCCCCAACCCGCGTACGCGAGACGCCCGCCGTGGCTGAGCCGATCCTCGATCGCCTCCGCTGCCTGGCCGATTCGATCCGCCGCGGCCGCCACCAGCGCGGCGACCGAAGCCTGCTGCTCGGCGACCAGGCGCGCGACTTCGGCCGCGCCCATCCTGTCGAGCCCGTCCGATTCGTTCAGTCGATCCCAGCTCACGAGAACTCCTTCCATCCGCGGCGACGCGCTCATCCCGCTGCGACGTCGCGGGCGACGACGACGAGCGTCAGATCGTCGGCCAGCGCCTGGAGGTTCGAGAACTCCAGCACCGCGTTCTCGAGCTGCGTCGCGATCTCGGTCGCCGACTCGTGGTGGAGCGGGACGAGCGTCTCGCCCAGCTTCGACACGCCGAACTCGATCCCGTCGTCGTCTTCCGACTCGGTCAGCCCGTCGGTGAAGAGCACGAGCGCGTCGCCCTCGCCGAGGCTGAACGATCCATCGTGGTACTGCGCCTTCGCGATCGGGCCGATGAGGATGTCGGACTCGGGGAGCTCCGCGACGCCGCTCGTCGACAGCCAGAGCGGAGGCACATGCCCCGCGTTGCAGTATTCGACGAGACCGCTCGAAGGCTCGAGCCTGCCGACGAACATCGTCACGAACTTCGACTTCGGCAGCGTTTCACGCAGGGTGAAGTGAAGCTGCTGCACGAGTTCCGCCGGCGTCGGATCCGATTTCGAGAAGATCCGGAACGCCGTCTGGATGCCGGCCATCAGAAGCGCCGCCGTGACCCCCTTGCCGCTCACGTCGGCGATGACGAAGTAGAGGCGGCCGTCGGGGCGGCGGATGAAGTCGTAGTAGTCGCCGCTGACCGTGCGGCAGGGGTTGTTGATGCCCGCGAGGCTGTAGCCGGCGACCGGTGGCGGCTCGCTCGGGAGAAGCCCCTTCTGGATCGCCGACGCAGTGCGCAACTCCTCGTCCATCAGGCGCTTCTGCAGCGCGGAATCGCGAAGCCTGGTGTTCTCGAGCTTCACCGAGGCGAGGCGCGCGATCTGACCGACGATCCGGACGTCCTCTTCGCTCAGCGCCTTCTGCGCGAAGTAGTAGTCGACGTAGAGGAGGCCGTTGACCACACCCGCGACCATCAGAGGGGCGCAGACGACCGAGTTGATCCCCTGCATGATGATCGACTGCGCCTGGCTCAGCCGCTCGTCGACGGAGATGTCGACGAAGGCGAGCGCCTTCTTCTCCTGCACGATCGTCGTGAGCAGCGTATGGCTGATCGTCAGCTCGGCCGTGT
The DNA here is from genome assembly GCA_023700825.1 of Thermoanaerobaculia bacterium. Lineage (GTDB taxonomy): Bacteria > Acidobacteriota > Thermoanaerobaculia > Gp7-AA8 > Gp7-AA8 > JACPDH01. The sequence continues at coordinate 6,021 of JAMPYE010000069.1, forward strand.
CGTTCTTGTTCGACCGACGCACCTCGACGGTCGCGAACGCCTTGCCGTCGTCGGCGAGAAGCCCGATCGCGGCACGCGAAGGCTTGAGGTGCTCCATGACCTTTTCGACGATGAAGCCGAAGAGCTCGTCCATCGGGCGGTCTTCGATGAGCTCGACGGCGAGCGCATTGAGGACACGGAACCGGTCGAGGCTCTTGCCCGACAACTGCTGCCCCCCTTCGATGTCCTGAATCGGAATCGCGATCGTCGGCGTGAGCCGCGGATCGGCGACGGCCACGAAACGGTCGGTCGAGTGCTCCGACTGGAAGAGCAGCTCGGTGTCGCCCATCCGGATGCGGTCGCCCGAACGGAGCTCCTGGTCGGCCTCGACGCGCACGCTGTTGAGATAGGTGCCGTTCGCGCTGCCGAGATCACGCAGAACCCACTTCCCCTCGATGCGGTGGATCTCCGCGTGCCGGCGCGAGAGGTAGCGGTCCTTGATCGGGATCGCGCAGTCGCTCGCGCGACCGATGGTCACGAGGTCGGAGGCGAGCTTGTGGTTGGTCGGGCTGCCGATCGGCGAGAAGACCGTGATCTCCGCAGTGCGGTGCGGCTTTGCAGTCATCGAACGGGCAATCCTCCCAAATGCCGCCCGACGGAGAGGCGGGAGCTCGTCGCCCGACCCGGCCCGACCGTGCAGCGGATGGGCGATAGTATAGTGGGTCGGGAGGGCCCGACGCGCTCCCGAATCGCCCCGTGACGACCTCCGAGACCGAGACCTCCGACGCGTACTTCACCGAGATCGAGGCGCACTTCGCGCATCGCCGGGGAACGCCCTTTCTTTTTTCCTCGAAGGATTGGGCGCTCATGAAATCCTGGTACGAGGAGGGGGTTCCTCTCGCGATCGTCCTCGAGGCGATCGACGCCTGCTTCGACTCCCGGGAGAAGGCGGGGAGAAAGAAGACGATCTCGAGCCTCTCGTATTGCCGTCACGCCGTCGCCGACATCTGGGCCGAGCGGCGCGACCAGGCGGTGGGCGGCTCGGGTTCGGTTCCGGAGGCCGATCCGCGCGGGGCGCTCGAAGCCGTCATCGCCTCGCTCCGCGAGGCCGCCGACGCCGCCGAGCCCTGTTTCCGCGTCACGTTCGACGCGACGCTGGAGGAGTTGCACGAGATCGCCGGCGCGGCGATGAGCGTCCCGGAGACCGAGGATCGCCTCGTGCAGGCCGAGCAGCGCCTGATCGAGTCGCTGCTCTCCGCCATGCCGGAAGGCGAGCGCGACACCCTTCTGTCGGCGGTCGACTCGGAGCTTGCCCGCTACACGATGCCTAACGAGGAAACGCGCCGGAAGACGAGAGAGGCGAACCTCTGGCGACGCGTCCGGCGGCGGGTCGCAGTTCCGCGGCTCTCGCTATTCGGCTGACTTCTTCGCGTTCTCCACGGCGACGAGGATTGCGAGCGCCGCGGAACCGCTCAGTGGCGCGTCGGGCCCTGCGACGAGAGACGCCACCGGCACGCCGCAGCTCTGCAACGCCTGCGCCACCGGGACCGAGCCGTTTCCCGCGCAAGGAGGGGCGCCGCCGATGCGAAGCAGCTGCCCCGCCGCACGCAGCATCGCGGCAGCCGTTACCGGGCGCGACGGCTCGACGGCTCGCGTGATCGGGTCGACGGAGAGAAGCCGAAGGCCGAGCGCCTGGACGATCTCGTCCCTGCCCGCGACATCCGCGATGTCCACCGCAATCGGAGGATCGGCGATCGGCGCAAAGCGAAACGCCGAGATCTCCCAGTACGCGAGGATGGCGAGATCGGCGCGGGTGAGCGTCGGCGCCGACACGGCGACGTTGTAACGCGGCGGGAGATTCGCGCGCTTGTAGGCGATCTTCACCGATGCGAGCCGATCGTCGTAACCTTGTCCCGGGTAGCGCTTCACGAGCCGCTCGAGCCTGATGATCGCCGCCTGGTGTCTGCCCTCGCCCGACTCGATGTCGGCGAGCATCGCCTGCACTCCCGGCGTGTCGACGAGCCCCCGGTCGATGAGCGTCGTCACCTCGACGCGCGCCTCGGCAAAACGCCCTGCGCCGATCAGCCGCCGCGCGAGCTGCTCGCGGGCCGTATCGGACTGCGGCGCCAGCTGCACCGCCTGCTGGAGCAGCACGATCGCCTCCTCGTTCGACGACGAGCTCGACGCGAGCGTCTGCAGTTGCCGGAACCTCTCGGCGGCGACCACCTCGTAGCGCGATCGCACCGTCGCAGTCGCATCGGGCGCCTCCGCGAGGGCGCGGTACACCTCGAACGCTCTCGTCACGTCGCCCTTCGCCAGCGCCGCCTCCGCGCGATGCGCCTTCGCCGCCTGGTAGTCCGGCTGCACGCCGAGCGCCTTGTCGAGGAGTGCCGCGCCACGATCGGGATCGTTGAGGACCATCGCGGCAACCGCACGGCCGACCGTCGCGGGAAGGTAACCGGGATTCTTCTTCTCGATCGACGCGAACGCACGGTCGGCATCGGGCACGAAACCCTGCAGGAGCTTCGTCCACGCCTCACCGAAGCGTTTGTCGATCGCGGGAGTCGAACTTCCGGTGAACCCGACCCGCGGGTCGAGGAGAAAGCCGAGCTTCGACGGCGATACGGTCGGAGCCGTGGTCGCGCAGCCGGAAGTCAACAGGACGACCGAGGCGATCAGCAGAACGAGCAGGAGGGACTTTCGTTGCACGGGTGGAGTATGGGGGCTGAATCGAGAATTGAGAATTGGGAATCGAGAATTCAGAGACGAGGACCCGTCGATTCGGGTTGGTCTTTCGAGCGTTCGATTTCGCGACTTCATGATTCCTCGACTGGAGCAGTCCCCCACGCCTTGCACCGGAGAGCCGTGACCTCGGTGTTTCCCAATCTCTCAATTCTCAATTCTCAATTCCTAATTCCGAGCAGATCTCGTCAACCGCCTTCGCCGCATCGACCCATACCAGGCCCGGCTCGGCCCGCAGCCAGGTCATCTGACGCTTGGCATAGGCTCGGGTGCGGCGTGCGGTCTCCTGGATCGCCTCGGAGACGCTCATCGTGCCGGAAGCAACGGCGGCGGCCTCCCGGTAGCCGATCGTCTGGAACGGGCGCGCGGTGGCCGGAAAGCGCTCCAGGAGCGCCCGCGTCTCCTCGACGAGCCCGCGGGCATACATCGCGCGGACCCGCTCGTCGAGAACCTGATTGAGCTCGCTGCGGTCGAGCGAGAGACCGAACTTCGTCGCGCGAAGCGTCTCGACGTGCGCCGAGGGGCGCTCCCAGGTCGAGATCGGCCTCCCCGAGGAGAAGTAGACTTCGAGTGCGCGTTCGACGCGATGACGATCCGCCGGGGCTAGCCTGCCAGCCGTCAGCGGGTCGATACGCTCGAGCAGGAGCCAAAGCCGGCGCGCCCCGCGCGGCGCGTCCCAGATCGCGCGGATGCGGGCTCGAAGCGCTTCGTCGCGGCCTGGAAGCTCGGGCAGTCCGCTGAGCAGCGCGCGCAGGTAGAAACCCGTGCCGCCGACGAGAACGGGGCGACGCCCGCGCCGCGTGATCTCGTCGCACGCGACCTTCGCGCGCGCCGCGAACTCCGCCGCGTCGAACGGCTCGTCCGCGTTGGCGACATCGATCAGGTGGTGGGGAACGGCCTCGCGCTCTTCCGCTGACGGTTTCGCGCTCCCGATGTCGAACCCGCGGTAGACCTGCACCGAGTCGTAGTTGACGATCTCGCCCCCGATACGCACGGCGAGCGCCATTGCGACACGGCTTTTGCCGACGCCGGTGGGCCCCGCGATCACGACCAGGGGTTGAGCGCTCAGCGGCGCGCCGCCGCCTCGTCGGTATGGCGCGCGTTCTCGAGCACCTCGTGAAGGTGAATCCTGCAATAGACCGCTCCGACCGGAATCGACTGGCGGCAGATCTTGCAGAACGCCTTCTTCCGGGGGGCAATCTTGCCGCCGAGCCACGCGAGCACACCCAACCCGATCGCGCCGAACCCGCTCATCAACGCACGCTCCAGGTACTCCTGCTTGAGAATCCCAAGCGTCGCCTCGGCGTAGGTCTCCCGAATCACGTACGCAGCAAGGGTCGCGATGATGACCCAGATCCCGATCCGGAACAGCGTGATCGACATGTGCGAACCAATTCTCAGTGACTCCTGCTCGGAGTGTCAAACTCCTTCTGCAGGAAGACTTTCCGATCTTCGATTCGCAGGACGATCGTTCCATGCAGATCGGTGCGGTAAACCCGCGCCCATTTCCCGGCGAGAGAGTCCACCACGACACCGGCGGGATGCCCGAAAGGGTTGTCGCGCCCGCACGACACAATCGCGATGCGCGGCGCGACGAGATCGAGAAAGCTCCCGGTCGACGAGCTCGCGCTTCCGTGGTGGGGAACCTTGAGAATGTCGGCGGCGAGCGACCCGGGACTGTCGTACCGGAGCACGGTCTCCGCTTCCTTTTCGATGTCGCCCGTGAGCAGCAGCGAACGGCCGGCAACCTGTGCGGCGAACACGAGCGAGCCGTTGTTCTCCGGCGCGCGCCGGAACTTCGTGTCGAGCGCGATCCGGGTGAGCTCGATCGCGCCGATCGCCAGCCCGCCGGCCGATTCGGCGTCTGCGACCGGCACTCCCAGTCGCAACGCTTCGTCCATCACTCGCTGCACGCAGGGGGCGGCGACATGACGTCTCGCCACGATCACGCGCCCGACGTCGAAGTCGCGCATGGCCGCCGGAATCCCGCCGCAATGGTCGGGATGCGGGTGGGAGAGGACGATCGCGTCGAGCCGCCGCACTCCCGCGTCCGCCAGGCGCGGCACGAGCACGCGCCTGCCGAACGAGGGATCGCGCGACGAGCCGCCGGCATCGACGAGGATCGCGCCCCGCCCGCTGCGCAGAAGAATGCCGTCGCCCTGCCCGACGTCGAGGAATCGGATCTCCGCCTCACCCGCGTCGGCGCGAGCTACCCCGAGTGCGATCGACGCGACCAGCGGCGCCGCGAGCACCAGCGGGAAGAACGCGGCGCGTCCTCGCGCAATCGTGATGACACCCAGCGCGAACGCGGCCGCCACGAGCCAGCCCGGCGGCGCCGGCATCGCGATCGACAGGCCCGCGTCGTCGGCCACCGCGCGATTGATCGCGATCACGACCTCGTTCGACGAGCCGATCGCGTCGAGCACGACGAACACGGCGTCGTGCGACACGAGGCAGAGCGCGCAGGCGATCACCCCGCCGACGAGCATCGCCGTCAGGATCGGCCCCGCCACGAGCGTCGCCAGCGACCCGACCGGAACGATCCGGTTGAAGTAGAGAAGCGTCAGAGGGAACGTCGCGATCTCCGCCCCGGCGCCGAAGGAGAACGCGCCCGCGCGACTCCCCGCGAGCGACGCCAGCGCACGCCCGCCGACGAGAATCCCCGCAGTCGCGGCGTAGGTGAGCGCGAAACCGGGATCGTCGAGCTCCCACGGGCAGAGGACGAGCCGCACGAGCGCCGATGCGAAGAGCGCGCTCGTCGCGCTCACCGGCCGCTCCCACAGCCTCGTGAAGATGAGCAGCCCGAGCATCCACGACGACCGCGAGACCGACGGGTCGGCACCGATGAACGCCGGCGCGAAGAACGCGACGCCGAGGAGCAGCGCGTCGGCCGATCGCCGCAGCCCCGCGAGGCGTGCAAGCCACCGCAGCGCACCCGCGAGGAGGGCGATCTGCATCCCCGAGAAGACGAGGAGGTGGTACGTACCTCCCCTCTGGTACGACTCGAGCATCTCGTCCGGAAGGCGCGCGTGACGCCCGAGGACCAGCGCCTCGACGAGCGCGCTGCCGAGCGAAGCGGTCCGCCAGTCGCCGGCGGCCGCGCGCAGCTCGCGCGCAAGCCTCCTGTTCCAGAGCGCGGCCGACCATCGCGATGCCTCGCCACGCGTCGAGATCAGACGCGCCGACTTGACCGTCAGCCGGTACGTGCCCCGCTCGTTGCGCCGCAGGAAACCCTCGGCCTCGACGAAGGCGGACTCGAGCACGTCCGGCGGCTCGTCTGCCGTGGTAATCGCGATACGGCGTGGTACGGCGCGCTCGTCGCCGTCAGGCAGGGCGACGCGGAACGAGCGCGCCACGAGCCGCCGCCGGCCGTCCTCGAGCTCGTGCCAGTCGCCTTCGACCGGAACGGTGACGCGGACGAACCTCCCGTCGCCGGTTGCCACGATCATCGCAAGCTCGCGCGCGGTAGCGCCGCGCTCCTTCGCTCCGATCGCGAGACCGGCCGAAACGAGGCCGACGAGCACGGCCGCGCGAGCGCGCCGCGGGAGGCGCGTCGCGAGAAGCATCGCCGCACCCGCGCCGAGAGCCGCCGCGGCGAGCCAGGGTGAGATCAGCGCACGCGCGAGGACGAGGCCGAGCGCGAACGACAGAAACGCCGATGCGGCGGGTTGTGGACGGAATTCATCGCTCAAGAACGAGCGAGGAGAGAGTCTCTACGTGATGCGTGTTCGGAAACAGATCGAGCACGTCGATCGAACGGAGTGTGTAGCCGCGGCGGCCCAGTTCCGCCGCGTCACGTGCAAAGGTTACCGGATCGCACGACAGATAACAAATCCTCGGCGTCCCGGTCTTCGCCAGCAGGTCGAGCGCGAGCGGCGAGAGCCCGGCTCGCGGAGGATCGACCAGCGCGAAGTCGGGACGCTCGGAGAGCCGCCCGAGGAAATCTTCGACATCCGAGGCAATGACGGCAACGTTAGGCGCCTTGCGGCAGTTGAGTGCCGCGTACGCGTTGGCCTCCCCGAGCGCTTCGACGGAGACGACTCGCTGAAACGTCTCGGCGAGCGGGAGCGCGAAGAAGCCGACGCCGCCGTAAAGATCGAGAGCGAGCCCCTTTTCGGAGCTCGATCTCCCGTGCGCGACGACGAGCTCGAGCAGCCTTCCGAGCAGATGGCGATTGACCTGAAAGAACGTCGTCGTCGAAAGCGTGTAC
>JAMPYE010000070.1 GCA_023700825.1 Thermoanaerobaculia bacterium
AGCTCGAGCTCGTCGAACTCGAGGAGTGATAAAACGGGTGAGACGCCCTCGAGCGAGCCTGCCCCGGAGAAGGCGCCGGAGACGACGGCGGCCGAGCCCGTTGCGGCGGAGCCGGCGGCCGAGCCCGCAGCGGAAGCGCCGCCCCCCGAGCCTCCTCCCGCGGGAGACGCGGCTCAGCGTTAGGCGGAGGACGTGCCGGTGTCCGCCACCGCGGGCGGCTCGTGCCTGGCCCGGCGGCGTGCCGGGTATCGTTCAGCGGTCCGCCACGAGCCCTGGGCACGCGAGCGCGTCTCTCACTCGAGGAGCACGCTCCACCGCGGGAGTCGCCGCGTCAGCGGTACGATTCGCGGTAGTCGAACGGGGAGCGCTTCTTCTCCTTGCCGAGACTCGCTCCGAGCCAGACGAGCAGCGGCATCACGTAGCTGACGCCGTAGACGATCCAGTTCACGTCGCCCGTCTTGGCCCCCGCCAGGTAGAGCGTCGGGCTGAAGAGCGCAAAAAGAATCCAGACGGGACGGCTCGAGAGGATCGCCACCGGCACGACGAGCAGCCAGTACGAAGGCTGCGCGGCGAACGAGATCAGGAGCAGTACTCCGATGCAGCTCGCGAACGCGCTCTCGGCGTTCGCAGACTTTACCGACGAGAACTTCAGGATGACCATCGCCACCAAGACCAGGATGATCGCCGCCAGCGCGGGCGCGTTGAGGTGCGTCTCCACCCACCCGTCGTACTGGCTCATGGCGAGACGGCCGCTCACGCTCTTCCAGAAGTTAGAGAGTGATACCGCCCAGCCCTTCGAATCGACGAGCTCGGAGATCAGGTCCTGCACGAGTCGCAGTGTGGGCGAGGTGCTCACCGCGCGGGTGAGCGGATCGAACAGAGCGACGCCGGTGCCGACGATCGCATATGGGGCGAAGAGCACGATGAGCATCGGCAGCAGCGCCCTGAACCTGTGGTTCGCGGCATCCATCACGGCCGAGAGCGCCGCCAGGGGGAGCAGGCTCGTTCCTCCGGCGAAACCGAGCGCCGCGCCTGCGGCCATCGAATTCTGACGAAGAGCGAACCGGCACGTCGCCAGCACGAGCATCGCGCCGAGAATCTCGAGATGCCCGTTCCAGAATCCCTCGAGCACGGCGAGCGGGAAGAGTGCCCACGCGAGCGCCGCCCTCGGCGACTTCGGGTTCCAGAGGAGCCAGATGGTCGCCATGTCGGCCGCGAGAAGCATCAGCCGCCAGAAGACGAGGTTGCCTCCCATCCAAGCCCATACGACGAACAGGAGCTGCGCCCAGGGAGGCCGGTTCGACGGGATCGTGGGATTGTCGATCGGATCCGAGCTCGCGGCGCGAAGCCCGGCCACGCTCGGATCGTCCGGCGTGACGACGTATGGATTCTGTTCCGCGGCCGAGAGGATCCCGTCCCAACGGTAGCGAAACACCTCCGTCGAGAGCACCGGCTCGGCGACGAAGCCGAGGAGCCGAAACCCTGCCGCCAGAAGAAAGATCGTCTTCAGCGGCAGCTTCTTCGCCGTGAGCATCGAGAGGGTCCAGAGCACCGCGGCGACCGCGTAGACGAGCAGGAACGCGAAGTTGCCCCCGAATTTCCCGGCGAAAATCGCGGCGAGCGTGGTGACGAAGAGCGCAGTGACGAGGGGCGGGAACGGGTTCGCGAGAAGCGGGTGCTTCCCGGGCCGAAGCGCTTCCTCCTCCATCGTCGGCTCGGCGGCCTCGACCTCGGGCTCGTGCTGCTCCGGCTCGGGCTCGGCCCGCGGCGCGCCGGGGCGTGCCGCGGCCCCGCCGACTGCAACGGCAGTGCGGCTCACCTCGCCGGGATAGAACGAGGCCGGTCCCTCCTCGGCAGGCGGAGCCTGGAACGAGGGACGATCCATCCCCACGACTGTCGCCGGGAGCGATCCCGAGCTGTCGCGCAGCCGACTGCCCGATCTGACGGGCGGAAGCTCCATCTCCGTCGGGGCGTTCTGGTCGACCCCGCGCACGGGCTTGAGCTCCATCTCCGTCGGGGCGTTCTGGTCGGCCGCGAGCGTGTCCGGCCTGCGCACCGCCTTGAGATCCATCTCGGTCGCCGCGTCGCGGTCGGGCGCGCTCACGGCGTGTTCCAGGTCGGTCTTCGCAAGGTTCGCCGTGTCGGGATCTTTCGCGGAGGGCCCCGAGACGGACGCCGCGTTCACCGCCGGCGTCGGCTGGTCGTGAACCGTGCTGACCGGACGCGCGCCACTCTGGGACTGCGAAACCTGCTGTGAAACTTCACCGGACGGGCGCTGCGCCGTCGCTGCTTCGAATTCCGGGTCGGTGTAGGGATCGGCGCTTTCGTTGGCCGCCTTCATCAGCGCCGCGAGAGACTCTTCGGTCGTTCGGCCGAGGTCCTGGCCGGAGAGCAGCTTCTCCATCGCCTTCGAGTTACGGAAGGCTTCGAGCTTCTTCGCGAAGTCGAACGCCGACTGGTAGCGCGCATTCTTGTCGCGTTCCAGAGCGTGCAGGATGATGGCATCGAGTTCCGCGGGCAGGCTGAGGTGCTTCGAAGGGGGGACGGGGAAGTCCTTCGACATGATCTTGGAGACGACGTCGCGATAGCTCTTCCCCGGAAAGGCCGCGACATAGGTCAGGAGCTCGTAGATCACCGCGCCCATCGCGAAGATGTCGTCGGGCGGTCCGCTCTCGCCCCGCATCCGCTCGGGCGACATGTAAGAGATGGTCCCGCTGACGAAGCCGGTCTTGGTGAGCCGCGTTTCGTCGAGGCGGGCGAGGCCGAAGTCGAGAATCTTGGGGACTCCCTTCGCGGTCACGCAGACGTTCGAAGGCTTGATGTCGCGATGCGTCACTCCGATCTCGTGCGCGTATCCGAGGCCCTGGCAGAGCTGGATCGCGATGTCGAGCTTCGTCGTGAGCGCGATGGGCGTCTTTGACGAGATGATCCTGCTGAGATTGGTCCCCTCGACGTACTCCATCACGAGGTAAGTGATGTCCTCCTGCTGGCCGAAGTCGTAGACGACGACGATGTTCGGGTGCTGGAGGCGTCCCGCGGTCTTCGCTTCCATCTGGAGCCGCGCAAGAAGATTGTCTTCGGCGAATCCGGAGTCGAGCTTGATCGTCTTGATCGCGACGATGCGGTCGATGAACGGGTCGCGCGCCTTGTAGACGACGCCCATTCCGCCTTCGCCGAGGATGGAGAGAACGTCGTACTTCCCGATCTTCCGGGGGTGCTGATCGGTCATCGAATCCTCCAGATGAGGGAGATTGTAAAGAGGAAACGGAATTTCGGGATTGAGAATCGCAGAGCGCTACGGAAGCCGGGCTCAGGCAACGCGGTTGCCACCCATGCTCTTCGCGCGCCCGAGCGCCTGCTCGGCCATCCGGATGAGTGCTGTGGAGTCGGACACTGCCGGGCCGGTCGCTGCGGCACCGAGGCTGACGCTGAGCGAGAGCCCCCTGGCAATCTCTTCGCGCTCGACCGCGATGCGGATCCGCTCGCCTGCGAGGATCGTTCCCTCGCGGTCGGTTCCGGGAAGCACGGCGAGGAACTCCTCGCCGCCGAAGCGCCCGATCGAGTCGTAAGGCCGGAGGTGGGAGCGAAGCCTGCGGACGATCTCCTGCAGCGCCGCGTCGCCGGCCTCGTGGCCGCGACTCGAGTTGAGCTCGCGCAGATGATCGACGTCGACGAGCAGCACGCCGAGACCCGAGCCGTCACGGCGCGAATGGGCGAGCTCCCGCTGCAGGATGTCGATGACGGCGCCCCGGTTCCAGAGCCGGGTGAGCGGATCGATGCGCGCGGGGGAAGCGATCCCGCCGTCCTCGCGCAGGAGCTCCTCCTGCCCCTTCGAGTACACGGGATTGCGGAGCTCGGCCTCGGCGATACGCGCGAGGTCGCGGAAGTCGGCCAGGTCGCGCTCGCCGAGGGCTCGAGTCCGCTCGTCGAACATCTCCAGCACACCGACGACGCTTCCGTCGTGGGACGTCAGTGGATGCGCGCAGTAGAAGCGGACGAATGGCTCCGAGGTGACGAGCGGGTTGTCGGAGAAGCGCGCGTCCCTGCGGGCGTCTTCGACCGTGAAGGTCTCGCTCGAGTGGATCGCGTGCCCTGCGAACGACATGTCGCGCGCGATCTGCGGGAAGGCGAGCCCGAGGCTCGACTTGAACCAGACGCGAGTGCTGTCCACTAGCGCGATCGCGAGAACGGGAGCGTCGAAAATTCGCCGAGCGAGCCGGGTGACGCGATCGAATCGCTCCTCCGCAGGAGTGTCGAGAAGAGCAAGCGAACGGAGGGCTTCGATTCGAGTCGACTCGTCGAGGGGAAGCGATGGGCGCTGCATTTCCTTGAAGTGTAAGTTGTATCGCTCGCGATGGATAGAGAGCCCGCGTTTCGAGGGCCCGCATCGCGCCTTCGTCTCATTGCGGCACGCTCGGAAAGCTGCTAACTTGCCGCATGGACATCAATCATGGGTGAGACTGGGGGCAGAGCTGCCACCGTGGTCGTTGCGGAGGACAATTTTCTCACCTCCCATCTGATCGTGGCCACGCTCGAGAAGGCTGGTTATCACGCGGAAGCCGGCCGCGATGGCGACATCGTGTCCAGACTCGTTGCGAAACTCGAACCCCGTGTCCTCGTGATCAACCTCAACCTTTCCAGGCCGAGCGGGATGGAATTGCTTCGCACGCTCCGGCCGCACGCCTCGGGAATGCGCGTCGTGGCGTTTCTCGCGCCCGGGCAGGCGGACATGAAGCCGCAGGCGGTCGGGCTCGGGGCGGACGTGTTCTTCGAGCCTCCGTTCGACCCGGACGCGCTGATCCGCGAAGTCGCGCGGCTCGTGGGGGAGTGACATGAACGACGTGGATCTCGTCAACGCTTCGTACATGCTCACGAGACAGGGGATCTTCATCGTCGCGGTCGCGGTGCTCGTGCTGCTGTCGATCGCGATCCTGCTCTCCCTCATCGTGTTCATCCATCATCTCTGGAGCGACCGCGAACGCCGGCTCAACCGGGAGCGATTCGAAGGAGCTGCGTCGTTTCTCGCCCCGTTTCTCGTCGGCGCCGAAGGCGAGCTGTCGGCGGCGGTCGCGCGGGCGCGATCGAAGTACGGCGACCGGGCGGTCGGCCTCGTGCTGCGAAGGGCGCGGTTCGACTTGAAAGGTGAGGTGGCCACGCACATCGCCGACTGCCTTCTCGAGATGGGCGCGGTCGACGAGCTGATTCGCGAGACGAAATCGCGCCGCGACTGGCGACGCGTCGGCGGTGCCCGCGGCCTCGGCGAGTGCGGTGGCGAGAAAGTTCGCACGGTGCTCATGGACCTCGCGATGAACGATCCGGTGGGTGACGTCCGCCGCGCCGCACGCGAGGGACTGCTTGCCGAGCACCATCCGCGGGCGACGCAGGTCGCCATCGACTCGTTTCTCCAGGATCTGCCCCGCCGCGCGGGCTGGAGGCGCTCGTTCTACGCGCGCCTCGCGGCGGTGGCTTCCACCGACCTTCTCGACCTGATCCGCTCGCGTCAGCTTTCCTCGGGAGAGGAAAAGCTCGCCCTCGAGGCCCTAGGAGACGCGGGCGCCACGGATGCCCTCACGCTGGCGATCGGAGCCACGCGTTCGCGCGAGCCCGAGTTGCGCGCGACCGGGATCCGCGTCGCCGGGAAACTGGGCGGCGCCGCGGAGTTCCCGCTGGTGCTTCGATCGCTCGAAGACGACGCGTGGTTCGTGCGCGCCGCGGGAGCTCGCGCGCTCGAGTGGATGCTCGGCTCCCGGCGGCTCGAGGCTCCCGACGACGATACGAGGCGACTCGCGACGAACCTGCTGGGCGCGCGGCTCAGCGATGGGTCGTGGTGGGTCCGCGCCAATGCGGCGCGCGCCCTTGCGCGGGCCGGAGAAGAGGGGATTGTCGTGCTCTTCGCGGCCGCCGAAGGCAAGGACCGCTATGCCCGGGACGCCGCACTCGCGGCGCTCGCAATGGCGAACCTCGATCCGGTCCGCACGGCGAGACTGCGGAAGATCGCCGGCGCGGGCGGCGCCGCCGAGGCCGCGGCTGCTCGCGCGGCCGCGCTCAAGCCCGGGGAGGTGCGCGCATGACCACGCTGATTTTCCAGTTCTTCGAACTGATGATCCTCCTCTACTTCACGGTGCTGAACTCGATCTACCTGATCTTCACGATCATCGCGTTCTTCGACCTGCTGTCGTTCGACCGCAGGTCGCGCCGCCGCGGGCTCGGCGACGTGCTCTCGGGCACGACGTTTCGCCCGATCTCGATCATCGTTCCCGCCTACAACGAGCAGGAGACGATCGTCGACAACGTGCATTCCGTGCTCGAGGTGGGCTACCCGGAGTTCGAGGTCATCGTGGTCAACGATGGCTCGAAGGACGAGACCGTTCTGCGGCTCCAGAAGGAGTTCTCTCTCTTCCCGATCACCGACGCGACGCGGGCGCAGCTCCCGACCCAGAAAGTGCACCAGGTCTACCGGTCGCTCGACCATCCGAACCTGATCGTTCTCGACAAGGACAACGGCGGAAAGAGCGACGCGCTCAACGCCGGGATCAACGTCTCGAACTATCCGCTCTTCTGCTCGATCGACGCCGATTCGCTCTTGAACTCCGACGCGCTCCTCCGCATTGCGCGCCCCTTCGTCGAAGACGAGCGGATCGTCGCGGCCGGCGGGATCGTGCGCGTCCTCAACGGCGCCGTGATCCAGGACGGGCGAGTGGTCAAGTCGCGGGCGCCGACGACGTTCCTGGTCCTGTGCCAGACCATCGAATACGTGCGCGGCTTCCTCACCGGAAGAACGGCGCTCGCCAAGATGAACTCGCTGCTCATCATCTCGGGAGCCTTCGGGCTGTTCCTCAAGCGCGCGGTGATCGAAGCCGGGGGATACAACACCAAGACCGTCTGCGAGGACATGGAACTCGTCGTGCGCCTTCACAGGATCGCGCGCGAGAACAGGAAAGTGGCTCGGGCCATCTTCGTGCCCGATCCCGTCTGCTGGACCCAGGTACCCTCGGACCTCAAGTCGCTGCTGCGCCAGCGCGACCGATGGCAACGGGGGCTCGTCGAGAGCCTCTCGATGCACATGAAGATGTTCCTCAACCCGCTCTACGGCGCGATCGGAATGTTCGCCTACCCGTTCTACCTCTTCTTCGAGGCACTCGGACCGGTGTTCGAGGTCTTCGGCTATCTGCTGATCCCCGTCCTCTGGTACTTCGGCGTGCTGGACGTCACCTTCTTCTGGATGTTCTTCACGCTCGCGATCCTCTACAACATCACGCTGTCGCTGATGGCGCTGATCATCGACGACCTGCTCTTCCAGCGCTACGACCGCGCCAGCGACCTCGGGAAGATGATGCTGGGAGCGCTGCTCGAGTTCGTCGGCTATCGGCAGATCCTCTCCGTTCGGCGCACGATTTCGTTTTTTACCGCCCTCTTCACGCGCCAGAAGTGGGGACACATCGAGCGAAAGCCGATCGCCGAGACCTGATCGAGGAGAACTGAAATCATGCTGAACGCGAGAGCTCTGCTCGTTTCCTGCGTCGTCCTCGCCTGTGCCACGGACATGGCGGCCGCGGATCCGCCGGGGGCTCGTCCTCCTGCCGACTCGATCAAGATCGAGCACGAGTACGAGGACTTCGACGACGACACCGAGGCCTGGCAGCTCAGCTCCATCGACTACTCGCACAAGTTCCAGGAGTTCGGGACGGTGATCCTACGCGTGAGCCAGGCCGACCGGTTCGGCACCGAAGGGGTGCAGTACGAGGTCGACATGTATCCGAAGATCCGGAAGGGGACCTACGCGTACCTGAGCGTCGGAGTCTCGGGGTCGAGCCTCTTCCCCGAGCGACGTTACGGCGCGCAGATCTGGCAAAGCCTCGGAAATGGCTACGAAGGGTCGCTCGGTGTGCGCTATCTCGCGTTCGACGATGCGGTCACCGTCTGGACGGGATCGATCGGGAAGTACAAGGGGAACTACTACTACGTGCTCTCGCCTTACGTCGTCGACGGAGACGACGGCACGAGCGCGACGGGCATCCTCGAGATTCGCCGCTATTTCGGGGACGATCCCGACGACGTGTTCACGTTCCGCGTCGGGTACGGCAACGCCCCCGACGTCGACACGCTTCTCCAGGTCACCACGACGCTCGACCATTTCTCGGTCGGGATCGGGCGTGACTGGAAGGTCGGCGAGCATTTCGTGCTGGGTGCCGACATCGGTTACCGCGATCGCGAGTACAACGTGAACGTCGAGCGCCAGAGCGTTTACGTCAAGGGCTCGTTCAAGTACAGGTTTTGAGGACGGACGGATTGCGGGACATCTCGATACTCAGTGACACGCCGGACGACGTGAAGAAGTGGTCGATTGCCTCGAGGATCGCGTTGCTCCTCTTCTTCTGGCTCTTCGTCGGCTTTGCGGTCGGCACGATCTTCCTGCTCTACCCGGTGAGGTGGTGGGCGACGATGTGCCGCGAGAACGCGTGGGCGCACACGACCGAGAGCAGCGGAGTGGCGATCATCATCCTTGCGCTCGTGCTCGTTTCGTTCGCTCTCGCCAACGGCGCGATGACGGCATTCGCGCGCACCGGGAGCGTCGTGGTTCGTGCGCTGCTCGTCGTCGTCATCCTCGGCTCGGCGGGAGCCGCGTACTGGAAGTGGATCAACCCGTCGTCGATGAAGGGCAGCATGGCGGCCGAGCAGAAGGCCGGCGCGCACTTCACCTTCGGCCCGTTCCCCGATCAGCAGCGCCTCGCGGAGCTCAAGAAGCAGGGCTACACGGGGGTAATCTCGCTGCTGCACCCGGCCGTCGTACCGTTCGAGCCGCAGCTCATTGCCAAAGAGAAGCAAGAGGCGGCCGCGGCAGGGATCGAGCTGATCCACCTCCCGATGCTTCCGTGGGTGAGCGAGAACACCGAGTCGCTGGAGAAGCTCCGGAAAATCGCCGCTGCGAAGAAGGGGCGCTACTACATCCACTGTTACCTCGGAGCCGACCGCGTGAACGTCGCGCGCCGGATCATCGAGCAGGAGACCGGGGGAGCCGTCGTCATCGAAGGCGCGGGCCTGGCGACGCGGCGCGGCCTCGAGGAGAAGGGCAGGTTCGAGCGCGGCCCGATCTACAAACTCGAGGACGGCCTCTATCTAACTCCGTATCCGACCGACGAGGAGTTCGTGGGCTTCGTGCTCGGGGGGCAGGTGAAGAACATCGTCGCGCTGCTCGACCCGCGCGACGAGGGCCAGAAGAAGCGGATCGACCACGAGCGCGCGCTGCTCGAAAACTACTCGCTGCCGTTCCATCTCGTGGAAGTCAGCAGCGAACGCTATGGAGGACGGACGATCCTCGATGCCGTCGAAATGGCGAAGAAGCTCGAGCGTCCCACCATCATCCACTCGTTCTTTTCCCCCGGTGCGCGCCCCGCCCCCGTCGCCGAGGCTGTCCTCATCGCGCACCGTTCCTCTCTGCCTCCGCTGGCGCCGTCGATGTGGAACACGACGATGCTGGACGGGAAGCCCGAAGTGATCGCGCCGCACGTCGCCATCGGCCCGAAGCCGACACCATCGGAGTTCTACGAGTCGCTTCGCGCCCGGGGCGTCAGGGCCGCGGTCTACGTCGGTGATGGAGGCGGCGACATGGGGCCGGAAGAGACTGCAGCGGCGCAGGCGGGCATCGAGTTGCGATCTGTCGCGGCCGACCCGGCGCTGGTGCTCGAGCTGGTCAAGTCGGGCGGCCCCTTCTATCTGTACGGGCCCGGGGTCGCCGCCGTGAAAGGGAAGATCGCTGCGCGGTACGCCGAGCTGATGCAGACGGCGAAGCCGCTCGCCGATGCCGCGCCCGTTTCGCAGTGACGGGGATCCGTCGATGAGCCGGAGCGTCCTGGTCTACAACCCGCGCGCGGGGAGGGTTCTGCGCCGTCCGGGGATCATCCCGCACATCGAGGCTTCGCTTCGTCCCGCGTTCGGCGAGATGCGCGCCGTGATGACCGAGGGCCCTGACACCGCGGGTGCGATCGCCGCGCGAGAAGTCGCGGCGGGCGCTGCGACGGTCTTCGTCTGCGGCGGCGACGGGACGGTCAACGAAGTGGCTCAGTCGCTCGAGGGGACCGGCGTGCCGCTCGGCGTCCTTCCCGGCGGCACCGCGTGCGTTCTGGCCAACGAGCTCGGACTCGGCAACGACCCGGGGCGCGCGGCCGATCTCCTCGCGACCGCCGTCGCGCGCGACGTCACCGCGGGGAGGCTCCGCCGGCCCGACGGCTCGTCGCGGCTCTTCCTGATGATGGCGGGCATTGGCTTTGATGCGCGCATCGTGCACGGGCTCGACCTCGGGCTGAAGGATCGGATCGGCAAACTCGCGTACTGGGCAGGGGCGTTAGGCCAGCTCGGCACGAGGCTCGAGGAGTTCGACGTCGAGGTCGACGGCGAGACGCGGCGCTGCAGCTTCGCGCTCGTCAGCCGCGTGCGGAACTACGGCGGCGACGTCGACCTCGCGAAGCGCGCGAGCCTGTTGTCCGACACGTTCGAGGTCATCCTCTTCGAGGGTCGCTCCGTGTTCCGCTTTCCCTTCTACTTCCTCGCGATCCTCGCCGGCCTGTCGTCGAAGATGAAGGGGCTGACCTTTCTACGGACGAACCGGGTCGCGGCCACGCCGCAGGCCGGGGAGAGCGTCCACGTGCAGGTCGACGGAGAGTACGCGGGCCTGATCCCCGCGACGTGTGAGATCGTGCCCTCCGCGGTGAGGCTGCTCGTGCCGCAGTCCTTCAATGGTTGACCAGTGAATGGTTTGATCTGGAATTAATTTTCCCGCCCGCCCGTTGAGGCAGGGCATGTACACGATACCGATCATTCTCGGAAGCACTCGCGAGGGGCGGCTGAGCTCCCGCGTCGCGACGTTCATCGAGCGAAAGCTCCGCGCCACGGGTCGCGTCAACCCGGAGATTCTCGACCTCGAGCAGCTCGCGCTGCCGATGCTCGAGGAGCGCCTCCGCTTCCTGAAGGACCCTCCTGCATCGGTCGTTCGATTCGGAAGCGCGATCGCGGCCTCCGATGCCTTCGTCATCGTCTCGCCCGAGTACAGCGGCAGCTATCCGGGCGTGCTCAAGAACGCGATCGACTACCTGCAGGCCGAGTACAAGCGCAAGCCGGTTGGGATCGTCACGGTTTCGGGCGGCAACTTCGGCGGCATCTCCGCGCTCGCCCAGTTGAGGCTTCTCGCCCTGACGATCGGCGCTTATCCGATCCCGTCGGGCTTCCCGGTGAGCCGCGTCGGCGAGTCGTTTGCGGAAGACGGCACCGCCACGGACGCCTCGTACGAGAAGCGCGCCGACGGCTGGATCGGAGAGCTGCTCTGGCTTACCGAGGCCGTCGCGGACAAGCAGGCGAAGGACGTCGCAGGATTGGTGGCATGAGCTCGCGCTGGAAAGGCCCGAAGAGCGAGCGGAGGGCGCTCGAGGTCTGGGTGAAGCTCTCGCGCGCGGTCGAGACGGTTGGCTCGAGGCTAGGCCGCAGGCTCGCGGATCGCGGCGTCGGGCACACGCAGCTTGGCATTCTCGATGCGCTCCTGCACCTCGGCCCCATGCCGATCGCGGAGCTCGGCGCGAAGATGCTTCGCAGCCCCGGCAACATGACGGCCGCGATCGACCGGCTCGAGAAACAAGAGCTCGTCGCCCGCGAGCGGGACGACGCCGATCGTCGCGTCATTCGCGTGAAGCTCACGCCCGAAGGGAAGGCGCTCATCGAAGAGGTGCTGCCGGGACACGTCGCCGAGATCACGGATGCGATGTCGGCGCTGACGGCAGAAGAACAGGCAACTCTCGCGAGCCTCTGCAGGAAGCTCGGGCTCGCGGCTGCCGGCCGCGAACCGGCCGGCAGCGGAAGCGCGGAGGAGAGGCCGCGCGGAAACAGGAGGAAGTCATGATGGAAGTGAGAAAGGCGGCCGACCGAGGGCATTTCGACCACGGCTGGCTCGACACGCGGCACACGTTCTCGTTCGCCGACTACCACGATCCAAACTTCATGGGATTCAGCGATCTGCGCGTCATCAACGAGGATATCGTCCAGCCCGGCATGGGCTTCGGCACGCACGGTCACCGCGACATGGAGATCGTGACCTGGGTTCTCGAGGGCGGGCTGCAGCACCACGACAGCATGGGGAACGGCTCGGTGATCCGCCCCGGGAGCGTGCAACGGATGACGGCGGGCACCGGCGTGCGGCACAGCGAGTTCAATGCGTCGAAGGACGAGCTGGTCCACTTCCTCCAGATCTGGATTCTCCCCGAGGCGGCGCGGCTCGAGCCCGGCTACGAAGAGAAGAGGCTCTCGGGGCTCGACGGGAGCGGATTCCACCTCGTCGGCTCGCGCGACGGGCGCGACGGCTCGATCACCATCCACCAGGATGTTTCGCTTTACGCCGCGATGCTCGCGCCGTCGGCGTCGGCACGACAGGAGCTCGCTCCCGGCCGCAGCGCCTGGCTGCAGATCGCGCGCGGTTCTGCCCGCGTGAACGGCCTTACGCTCGAGCAGGGCGACGGTGTTGCAATGACCGGAGAGGCCGCGATCGACGTGTCCGCAGGCTCCGAAGGGGCCGAGATACTGCTGTTCGACCTGCGTTGACGCACCAGGGCCGGCGTCGCGGGCAACCGAGCCCGCGGCGCACGCGCCTGCGTCCGCCCCGGCTGGGCCGGTGGCAACAATTTCGCGAAGCCCCCGTACCTGCACAAGTTGGCATTGCCACGAAGCCAGCGGGCGTATCATTGGATGCACGCAGCCGTCTTGCCGATCGTCTCTCCGGACAATTGGTGAAGGCTCTGTCTGCGACGCAGGAACGGGAGTCATGGGCGATCACGAAAAAAGGCGACTCCACAGGCTCGAGCTAGGGCCTCCTCCGGTCGAGGCGATGCTCTCGGGACTGGGCGTGTCGCTTCTCGACCTGAGCACGCAGGGAGCGCGAATCGAACATGCGTTTCCGATGAAGGC
>JAMPYE010000662.1 GCA_023700825.1 Thermoanaerobaculia bacterium
GAGAGCGACGCCTCGCGTTCGCGTGACCAGCGCGTCGCACGACGGCGCCTCGCTCCAACGTCCCCGCGCGGGGCTTCCGACGAGCACGACCCCGGCTTCGTGAACCTGCTCGCACGTCGCAAGGCCCGCGTCGATCCCGAAACGATCGCGCACGACCTCCAGAATCCGGCCTGCGGCCTCGTCGTCCAGGTAGCCGGGAAAGTCCGACGTCGTGGAAAAGAGCGCCAGTCCGGCAGGCAGCGACGACGGAACCACGATGCGACCAATCGAAGTCTGCTCGATCGTCCAGTCGCTGGTGCTCATGGTGTTCGGGAGCCGGATCGGAGCCGGGGGACTCAGCTCTGGAGCCGACTGATCTCTACCCGCAGCTGCTCGCTCATCGCAAGGCCGCGGAGGAGTGACGTCGCCTTCTCGAACTCGGCGATCATCGTGCGAATGCCGGCGTCGCCCTTGCCCGCGCGGATCGAATCGACGGCGAGCTGGTAGTGCTTCTCGACCGTCTTCGCCCCCGACTCGCCGATGTACTTGTCGGCGATCACGCGGATCTGGTCGGCGAGCGCGATCAGGCGCCCACTGTCTCCATCACCGGCGGCTGTCCCTCCGCCGGCTGGCTCAAGTTTTTTTTTTAGGTCGACCAGCTCGGAGGTGATGAGGCCGTAGAGCAGCTTCGCAACGTCGAAGCCCGACATCCGAAGCGCCTTGCCGATGTCGGCAATCGACCGTCGCGTGTCGATCTGCGTGATGACGAGCCATTCCTGCGGGTTGAGCGTGATCTGCTCGTGGCGGTTCTGGCGCGGCACGAGCGACGGCACCAGGTCGACCGACGGGATCTTCTTCGACAGCACGCGCCACTCGTCGAGACGCCGCGCGGCCTCCATCAGAAGATTCGTGTTCGACTTCGTGATCGTCTGCTGCGGCGCCTCTTCGCCCGGCGAGAACTGGAACTCTCCGTGGTTCCAGATCGCGAGCGCGTAGATCGCTTCCTCGCCGATCAGGTCGACGACGGTCGCGTGAATCATCTGGCCGTTCTTGAGGTAGATATAGCCCGTCATACTCTCTTGGGAGAGAGTGAACTTGCCGGTCTTCCCCGAGACACTCACCAACTGGATGATGTCGGGCAGCGGAAGTTCTTTTAGCGAGCCTTGAAAAGCCATTTCACCCGGTCGGCACGAATCGCGCAGATGCGCGTCTATGCCTCACAAAACAAAAGATTTCGCGAAGTGCTACCGCGCGAGTTAGCGTAACCCACGCCGAATGCGGCGTCAAGGATCGCAAGCGACCGCTCCCGGCGCTCGGAAGCCGCGGTTCGCGACGCTTGACAAACATCCGGGTGAGGCGCGGAGGTTCGCGAGCTCAGCGGCTTCCCGCTCCCGCCAGGGACGCCGAGTACATCTGCTCGAGCGCTACCGCGGCCGCGGGATTTCCGACTGCGAGATCGGCGAGAACCTGCTCGCGGCGCGACAGAATCATCTGCAGCTCGCGCTCGTCCGGCGAGCCCTTCATCAATCCTTCGAGCGCGGCGGCATCCTTGAAGACGCCTTCCACTTCCGTGCGCGCGAGACCGTAGTTCATCTTCCCCGCCTGGATCGCGACCAGCCCCAGCCGCAGCCGCAGGTCGGTCATCTTCGCGTGGCGCTCGAGTTCGCCGCGCTCCTTTTTGACCGTCGCGCATTGGGCGCGCTCGGCTTCCATCGCGGCGTCGACGGCTTTCTGCGTCGCCTTACCCATCATCGTGCGCATCCCCCAGCCACCGAGGCCCGCGCCGATCAGCAGAGCGACACCGAGCAGGATCAGGATCTTCTTCGTCATTCACTAACTCCCCTCGCCGGCGTCGATCAGCCGGTCGATCTTGGCGGCGAGCACGAAGTCACTCTCCGTGAGCCCGTCGATTTTGTGCGTCCAGATCGTGACGCCCACGCGTCCCCACCCGAGCTGAATGTCCGGGTGATGCCCCTCCGCCTCGGCGATCGCGCCGATCCGGTTCACCAGCGCGAGCGCGCTGACGAAATCGGGGAGCTTGAATTCGTTTGCGAGATGGTGCTCCTCGACGACCGACCACCCGTTGCGGAGAAGCTCGAGGTACGGCGCGAGCTCCTCGCCGCGCAACGGCGGCACACCACCGCGACAGGGAACACAACTCTTGTCGGCAAGCTCGCTCATGACCGCTTCTCCTCTCCTGTCGACCGCGTTCTCGCGCGACACGCGCTCGAAGGCATCGGCATCGAATCGATGACGGAACGCCTCGGCCTCGCCGATCATCGCCACCGGGATGTGAACCCAGTAGCGCTCGTGCGCGGCAGGATCCTCGTCGATGTTAACCTCGCGGAGCGCGATCGAAAAGCCGCGCGGCCCAGCCCACGCGAGCATCGCCGCCTTCGCGTCGTCGCACAGGTGGCACCCGGGTCGCGTGTAAAACGTCACGCTCAGCGTCGGCATCTCGCGCTCCTCCGCCGGATAGGCGCGCTCACCGAAGCGTCGTCATTCCGCGAACACCTTCGCGAGCGCCGCCTGCAGCGCCGGATTCGTCGCCTGCACCACGCCCACCGAGTACCACATCACCTTCCCGTTCTTGTCGAGCAGCACTGTGGTCGGCACCGTCGACGTCTCGAGAAGAAGCAGGATGCGCCCCTCGGGGTCCAGCACGACCGGATACTCGATCGCCTTCTCGGCAACGAAC
>JAMPYE010000071.1 GCA_023700825.1 Thermoanaerobaculia bacterium
ATCGTGCAGGGCGGTCGCTCCGCGAACGCGAAGGCTCTGGATCGCGCGCTCGATCCGCGGGCGATCGCTCGTGGGCCACAGGGCAACGCGGGCCGTCGTATCGAACGCGACGAGCGTGACCCGGGCGCGCTCCTCGAGGCTGCGTTCGACGAACTGCAGCGCCGCCTCTTCGAGATTGAGCACGCTGCCCTTCATGCTCGTCGACATGTCGAGCAGCAGCGCGACGTCGAGCGGGGCCTCTGAGGCGGTGATCACGCGATCGACCTGCCGCAGCTGGCCCGCCTCCTTCACCGTGAGCTCCCCCGCCGTGAGTTTCCGGTTCGCGTGGTAGACCGGAACCTCGACGAGGTGGACGCCACTCTCGAAGAGCATCGATCCGGTGTTGAACAGCCGCACGTCCTCCCGCTCCGTTCCGTCGTCGAGCCGCACCGCGGCACGAAGCACGCCTAACTCTCCGGCGGCCGCGGTGACGCGCGCCTTCCAGGGAGGCGCATCGAGGCGAGCCATGGCCGACCCGTTCCATTCGACGACGACATCAACGACACTCCGTCCCCTGGGGACACGCACGGCGAGCTCCACCGCGGCAGGCCCGACGAGCTCCGCCCCGGCGGGCTCGACGATCTGGATCGAAAAGTCGCCGCTCCGGTCGTTCACGACCACGCTCGCGGAGCGGATCGATTTCCCTTCGTGGTCGAAGGCCGTCAACTCGAGGAGTTGGCGCTTCGGAATGCGGTCGAAGCTCACGGCGGCCGCGAACGGCGCCTGACGCGCGGTCGCGACGAGCTTCCCGTCGAGCCTGTACTCGACGCGATGTGCCCGCTTCTCGTTCCACTTCGGTTGGATCGTGCGGCGCCCCGCCACGATCGACCCCGCGGAGCCGAGGCCGATGACCGGCTTCGCGGTTTCCGCGCTCCTGGCAAGCGCTGCGAGGGCTCCGTCGTGCTCGGCGAGGGAGTCGCCGGCGAGATCGAGGGCCGCACGGAACGCGGTGGTGGCCTCGCCGCTCAACCCTTCGGCGAGCCGCCGCTCACCGATCACCATCCAGGCCTCACGGCGAACCCTGCTCGTCACCCCCTCCCGCGCCAGCCCCGCGAGCAGGACCTCGTCGAGGTTCGTAACGTTTCCTCGCGCGTCGAGCCACGAGAGCCAGATTGTCGCAAGCTGCTTCGTCTCGGCGTCGTCGGCATCGCGCAGCGCGAGCAGGCGGGCGCGGCCGGATGCCTCGTTCCCGAGGGCGAGCGTCGCGAGACACACCTCGCGTGCGGCGAGCAGGGGATGGCCGTCGCCGCGTGCGCGCGCGGCCGCAACGATGAACGTCGCCGCGCCGTCGACCAGCGTCAGCATCTGGCGGAAGGTCGGAGGGTCCGGCGCGCCGAGCCAGCGAACGATGAGCTCACCGGAGGGATCGAGCACGTCGATCCCCGGCAGAGGGCCCTCGCTAGGAACCGAAACGTAGACGATCCGCTCGAGCCTGCGCTGTATGGCGGGGTGTCCCACTACCGCCTCGAGCGTCTTGCATGGATCGGGGCCTATCCCGGTTCGATGGCACTTCGCGGGGCGCGAGAAGAGAACGATCGGCTTGCCCTCGCGTGTCGCGCGCTCGATGGCGGCCTTACGGTCGAGACCGGTGGCCGGCGTGGGCGATGCAGCTCCGGCGCTCATCGCGACGCCGATGAGGGCGACCGCCGCCGGCACCAACCCGCGTCTCACCATCGGGTCAACCATCCGGTGGGGACGATTATTCGACGCCGTGTGGCGCAGACACTCCTGTCTGTCCCGCGAAGCGGGACGAAGCGCCGCAGCTCTTTACACATCCACGAGGGAAAACGGGTCGCCGTAGGCGGCACGCAGGCAGGGGTGCGTGCGCCACGACAACTCCTGCCTACAACGCCAGCGCGGCCACGAGTGACACGCCTAACCGCACGGTCTCGACGCGCGAGCCGCGCGGGCCGCGGAGGACGAGACCCTCCGCGCTCTCGCTCTCGAGTGCGAGCGGCACGCGGAGCAGCGTCGGGTGATCGGCCGCGAGCTTGAACGCGGCCTCCTTCGCGCACCACCAATGGAGAAGGGCGTTCTCGACGCTGCACGACGACGCGAGCACGAGCTCGTCGTCGCGCAGGAAGAACTTCGTCGCACGCGGGTCGATCACGCGCTCGTGCTCGAGATCGATCCCGACCGGCGCGTCGTGCAATGCCGCGGCACCGATCCCGGCGGTGTGTGAAAAGGAGACGAAGAGCAGCGGCTCCACTCCGTCGACGAGCACCACCGGCCGCGCCTCCGACTTCGTGAACCGGATGCGCGAAGGGAGATCGACGAAACCGCGCTCGATCGCGAGCGACTTCGCCGCCATGCGGCTCGCCGCGCGCTCGCGCTGCCGCGCCACGGCTCGCACCAGGGCGATCTCGTTGCGCTCCTCGAGGTCGAGCAACTCCTCGATCTCACGCTCACCGGCATCCTCGACGATCCTGACGATCGACGACCAGCCGGACGGAATCTCGACGATTCTCACGCCACGATCCTAGCAGCGCGATCGAGCGATGGCACCGCGGCACGTCGGAATCTGCCGCTGCGAAGCGCTCCGGCTCGCGCGAAGCGGGCACGTCCGTCCGCCCGCCTCACGCGTTCGCGATTCGCGATTCTTCGTCGACCGGCGATTCCGGGTCGAAGATCTCCTCGATCGTCGCCGCAAAGACGCGGGCGAGAGAGAACGCGAGCGGAAGGCTGGGATCGTACTTCCCCGTCTCGATGGCATTGATCGTCTGCCGCGAGACGCCCACCCGTCCGGCGAGCTCCGCCTGCGACCACTCGCGCCCGGCGCGCAGCACCCGTAGCCGGTTCTTCATTCGGACGCCTCGACGCGGTAGCGACGGAGACCGATCCACTGTCCCGCAACCCAGAAGGCGATCATCACGAGGACCGGGTCGACCACGTCGAGCTTCGGCGCTCCGAGCCGCTCGCAGAGCCTCCAGAAGAGCATGAAGACGATCGCGGCCCCGAACCCGAGCGCGAGAGCCTCGACGTGAATCTTCCGCAGCAACTCGTCGGCCGCACGAAGGAACCTCATGTACAGCCCCATCGTAGTCATCCCGAGCAGCAGGGTCGCGCTCGCCAGCGCCCAGCCGGTCAGGCCTTTCACACCGAATCCGTCGATCGCGAGCGTCGCGGCGACGAACATCATCGCCCAGGCGAGCGAGGCAAGGTTGAATCTCCGGAGGTTCTCCACGTCTCGCGGAGTCATCGCGTCACTGCAACTCCATCCGATGCCGGAGGACGGGGTGTCGGGTCGTTCAGTCGTCATTGCGGTCTCCTGTCAACTTCACTCGTCATAATATCAAGCGTACTTGACACAAATTACATCCCGAGTCGCCATAAGTCAAGCACGCTTGACAAAAAATACGACTGACCCGTTCGCCGGAACACCCGCAAAAACGGATCCAACCTGTTCGGAATAGGCATGATGGCACTCACGTTACGCACGCTGCTTCGAATTGACGCCTCGTCGGAGTGTGTGCTACAACCCGAGGCTCGATTCTTCTGGAGGATGTCGTGTACGCAGTGATCAAGAGCGGTGGAAAGCAGTATCGGGTCGCCGAGGGCGACACGGTTCGGGTGGAGCGCGACGTGCTCGGCACCCTCGAAGGCGAAAACGTCAGCTTCAACGAGGTCCTCCTCGTCGGTGGTGATTCGCCCAAGGTGGGGGCTCCGCTGGTTGCGGGCGCGTCGGTTTCTGGCAAGGTGCTTCGCGAAATGCGCGGCGAGAAGATCATCGTCTTCCGCAAGAAGCGTCGCCAGCATCACATCAAGAGCAAGCAGGGTCACCGTCAGGACCTCGTCGAAGTGCGCATCGAGCGCATCAAGGCGTAGGCCGGCGCCGGAAAGGTAGCAAGCCATGGCTCATAAAAAAGGACAGGGTTCATCGCGCAACGGCCGCGACTCGCAGCCGAAGATGCTTGGCGTGAAGCGATTCGCCGGACAGATCGTCACGGGCGGATCGATTCTCGTTCGCCAGCGCGGCACGAAGTTCCAGGCCGGCGACAACGTCGGCGTCGGCCGCGACCACACGCTCTTCGCGAAAGTCGCCGGCGTGGTCAGCTTCAGAGACAGGGGACCGCGCGGCCGCTTCATCAGCGTTACCCCGGTCACCGAGTAACCGACCTCTCATACCTCCCCTGGACTGGAGTCGCGCTCCGCCGCGGTTCCAGTCCTTTTTGTTTGATCCATGTTCAAAGACGAAGCCGAAATTCGCATCAAAGCTGGTGACGGAGGCCGCGGTTGCGTGTCGTTCCGACGCGAGAAGTTCGTCGCGAAGGGGGGCCCCAACGGTGGCGACGGAGGCGCGGGCGGCGACGTCTGGGTCGTCGCGTCGAACCGCCTGAACACTCTCTATCACCTGCACTTCAACCGCGAATGGAAGGCCGAGCGCGGCGAGCACGGCATGGGCTCGAATTGCAGCGGCCGAGCGGGACACGACGAGACGATCGAGCTGCCGGTGGGCTCCGTCGTACGCGACGTCGAGACCGGCATGGTGCTGGTCGACCTCACCGAAGAGGGCCAGCGCGCGCTGGTCGCGAAAGGCGGCCGCGGCGGGCAGGGCAATCAGCACTTCGCAAGCGCCACCCGGCAGAGCCCCCGCTTCGCGCAGCCGGGCGAGCCCGGCGAGGAACGCCGCCTCAACATCCAGCTCAAGCTGATCGCCGACGTCGGCATCGTCGGCTTCCCGAACGCGGGAAAGTCGACGCTGATCTCCGTGATCAGCGCCGCGCGGCCGAAGATCGCCGACTACCCGTTCACGACACTCATCCCGAACCTCGGTGTCGTCTCCGCAGGCGCAGACACGTTCGTGGTCGCGGACATCCCCGGGCTCATCGAGGGAGCGCACGAAGGCCACGGCCTCGGCGACCGCTTCCTCCGTCACGTCGAGCGCTGCGCGCTGCTCGTGCATCTCGTCGATCTCTCGCAGACGGAAGATCCCCGCGGCGAAGCGGAGATCATCGAGCGCGAGCTCTCGCGCTACTCCGAGCTGCTCGGCTCGAAGCGGCGCATCGTCTGCGGCAGCAAGCTCGACTCCGCCGTCGAGGGTGCGGCGGACAACCTGCGCAGCTACGCGAGCGAGCGGGGGTATCCTTACGTCGAGATCTCCGCCGTCGTCGGCACCGGAATCGAGAGCCTGAAGTTCCGGCTCGCCGAGATGGTGCGGGAGATCCGCCGCGAGGAAACAGAGAAGCCAGATGCCGCCGTCTGAACGAGTCGCGATCTACGGAGGCACGTTCGACCCGATTCACAGGGGCCATATCGAGGCGCTCGACGCGGTGTTCGACCGGATGGGCTGGTCGCGCGTCGTCCTGATGCCGGCCCGCGTGCAGCCTTTCAAGGTAGGCGTCCGCTCCTCTTCGGCGTTCGATCGCTACGCGATGGCGGTGCTCGCCACGCACGACGACCCGCGCTTCGAGGTCTCGAAGCTCGAGCTCGAGCGCGAGGCCGTTTCGTACACGGTCGACACCCTCGAGGAGCTTCGCGAGGCCTGTCCCGATCACGCGCTCGAGTGGGTCATCGGCGACGACAACCTCGCGATGCTCCCCAAGTGGAAGTCGCTCGACCGGATCTTCGAGCTCGCGAACTTCGTCGTGCTCGCGCGCGAGGCGTCGGCCGAGCTCCCGTCGCACCTCTCCTCGCGGGTGATCGCCGCCGAGGCACGGGGGGCGTCGGGCGCGATCGTCTTTGCCGGAAACCCGCGCATCGAGGTGTCGGCCACCGACATCCGGCGGAGGGTCGCAGCCGGCGAGCACTTCGAAGATTTTGTCGACCGGCGCGTCGCGGAGTACATTTCACGCAATCGTCTCTATCTACCGGAGGATCCATCTTGACCGATCGCATCGAGACCCGAGTCAAAGAAGCGGTCGAGGCGGCGCTCGACAAGAAAGCGATCGGCCTCGAAGTCCTGGACGTGGCGGAGCTCACCTCGCTCGCCGACTACTTCGTCATCTGCTCGGGCAGCACCGAGCGGCAGACGGGAGCGATCGCCGACTCGATCGAGGAGCGGCTGCGCGAGAAGCTCGACACGCGCCCGCACATGGTCGAGGGAGTCTCGCCCGGGCGCTGGATCCTGATGGACTACGGCGACTTCATCATCCACATCTTCACGGAGGAGACGCGCCGCTTCTACGCGCTCGACCGGCTGTGGGGCGATGCGCCCGACGTGACCGAGGCGATCTCCACCGGGAAGGAAAAGAAGACGAGGAATGCCCGCAAGAAGTAGCGGACCGGCGGCGCTTCGCCGCCTGCTTCCGACGCGCTCGCCGGCGTTCCGTGCCGTCGAGCGGACGCTCGAGAAACTGCTCGACGTCGACGTCAACGTGCTCGTCACCGGCGAGTCGGGATCCGGGAAGGACTACGTCGCCGAATCGCTCCACTCCTGCGGCAACCGCGCCGCGCGCCCCTTCGTCAGGATCGACTGCGCGAGCATCCCGCCCGATCTCTTCGAGAGCGAGCTCTTCGGATTCGAGAGGGGCACCTTCACCGATGCGACGTCGAGCCGGGCGGGCAAGCTCGAAGCGGCGCGGGGCGGCACGCTCTACCTCGACGAGATCACGAGCATCGCGCCCGCGCTCCAGGCCAAGCTGCTGCGCGTCATCGAGCAGCGCCTTTTCACGCGTCTCGGCGGGTCGCGACCGATCAAGCTCGACGCGCGCATCGTCGCCTCCGCCACCGACACGAAAGTCGCGCGCGCCGGAAGCCACGCCGTCCGCAACGATCTGCTCTACCGCCTCAGCGTCGTGACCATCGAGCTTCCGCCGCTGCGGGATCGTGCCGAGGACATCCCGGCACTCGCGCGGCGCTTCGCACGGGAGTCGGCCGCGCGGCATCGGCGCCCGCGCCGGGCTCTCTCCGCGGAAGCGCTCGAGCTGCTCTGCGCCTACCCGTGGCCCGGCAACGTCCGCGAACTCGCGCTCGCAATCGACCGTGCCGTCGTGGTCGAGGACGGAGAGGAGATCTCGCCGGCCGCTCTCCCGCGCGAGACCTTCTTCCGCGGCGAGGCCCTGATCCAGACCGCGGTGCGCGGCGAGTGGACGATCGCCGAGCTCGAACGACGCTACGCGCTGGCCGTCCTGGAGGCGGGAGGCGGCAACGTCTCGCGCGCCGCGAAGATCCTCGGAATCAGCCGTAAGACACTGATCGAGAAGCGCCGGCGCTGGGCCCGGGAAGGGCGACCGAAGTAGATCCGAAACTCCCGGAATTTCGTTGATTTTCCGGGAGATCGAGGGGTTTCTCCCATGAAATTAAACCTGATCTGGATCCGTTCCACGACTGACGCGGAGATCAAGGGCGTCATCGACCGTTACCTCAATCGAATCAAGCACTTCTTTTCGATCGAGGTCACCGAGGTGGCTCCCCTGAAAGGTAGACAGGGCAAAAGTGATGCGTCTATCATGCACGCCGACTCCGCGAGGCTGCTGAACGCAATTCCGGCGAAGGGGACCGTGGTGGTCCTCGACGAGCGCGGAACGGCGATGACCTCTTTGAAGTTTGCCGAGTGGCTCGACAGGGAAATCTCGAGACAGCCTCACGGCATCCATTTTGTGATGGGAGGTGACGTCGGGTTCGACGACACCGTGAGGGAACGGGCCGACAAGCTCCTCTCTCTCTCGGCGATGACCCTGCCTCACCAGCTCGCGCGCGCAGTCCTGGCGGAACAGATCTACCGGGCCTGCACACTGATTCGAAACGTGCCATACCACAAGTAAGTAAGGAGACCCCGACGCAATGCCGACGAAGACCAAGGTGAAGGCGAATCGGTGGGACGCCCAGCGAAAGAAGCTGCTCGACAAACAGAAGCAGATGATGGACTCGTACGCGCGCGATCGCGCCGCGGGCAACGAGCAGCCAGAGGATGGCATCCAGGATCTCGCCGACAAGGCGGCCAACGCCTACTCCAAAGAGCTGAACTTCTCCCTCTCGGACGCCGACCGCGACACGCTCATGCAGATCGACGAGGCGCTCGAGCGACTCAAAGAGAACATGTACGGTTCCTGCGCGAACTGCTCGAGCGACATCAGCGAGAAGCGCCTCGAGGCGGTTCCCTGGGCCACGCTCTGCATCGACTGCCAGGAGCTTCAGGAGAAGGGGCTGCTGTAGTCCACGTTCTTACTGAATGACCGAATTCACGGGAGGGGCGCATCTTTGCGCCCCTTTCGCGTTTTGGGAAACGCTGAAGGCAGCGCATCCACGAAAGTCAAAGCCCGAAGTGAGAAGTTAGAACGATGAATGTCGAATGCAGAAAAGATCCGGCGCTCCTTTCTGGATTCGACATTCATCGTTCTAACTTCTCACTTCAGGGTTCCGTAGCGCGTCGCACCCAATCGAACTTCGGGACAACCACGTCATTCAGAACATCTGATCGACCAATATGCCGACGACACCTGCAAAGCTGACCGCCGAGATCGAGAAGGGCAAGCTCCCCGCGATGATCCTCGTCGGCGGGAACAACGAGTTCCTCGTCGAGCACGCATTCGTGGCGATTCGTGACGCGCTGCTGACGAAGAACCCCGGCCTTTCGGTCGAGAACTTCGGCGAGGTCGCGGACCTGACCGTCGTCATCGACGCGTATCGAACGTTCTCGCTCTTCGCGCGGCCGCGCCTGCTCGTCGTTCCCGAGATCAACGCCTTCATCTCCCGCAAAGAGCTGCTGGCGACGTACGAGAAGGCGGTCGGCGACTGGAAGTCCGCGAAGACGGACCGCAAGCGCGACTCGGCGCTCGCGAAGTTCCTCCACACCCTGGGCCTTGCCGGGCTCGACACCGATTCCACGGAGAGCGAGATCGCGCGCGGCCTCGGGGTCGAGGCGACGCAGACGCTTTCCGACATGCTCGCCATCGCGAAGGCGGGGGGCAAGCGCGCATCGCGCGGCGAGAGCGACGCAGCGCTGCTCGCCGAAGCCGCGAACAACGGAGGAGCCCCGGCGACGACACTCCTGATGAAGACAGGCGCGATGCCCGAGGCCTCGGCGACGATCGAGGCGATCGACCGCGCCGGCGCCGTCGTCGTCTGCGACCTCTCGCGAGACAAGGTGCCGACAGTGCTCGATCGCGTCATTCGCGAGGTCGAGGAGGAGTCGGGGGCGACGTTCGACGCCGCCGCCGTCACCGCGATGCGCCAGCGCCTCGGCATCGAACGGATGCTCGCCGACAAGTTCTCGAAGGAGATCCCCGACATCCGCCTCTTCCTCAACGAGGCGATGAGGCTCGCGACCTACGCGGGCGAAGGGAAGCGCGTGACGGCGGCGATCGTCGGGCAGGAGATCGCCGAGGTGGCAGGGGGCGCGCGGTTCGAGTTCGCGTCGCTCGTCACCGAAGGCAAACCGGTCGAGGCGATC
Organism: Thermoanaerobaculia bacterium; assembly: GCA_023700825.1. Lineage (GTDB taxonomy): Bacteria > Acidobacteriota > Thermoanaerobaculia > Gp7-AA8 > Gp7-AA8 > JACPDH01. Next base: position 9,371 of record JAMPYE010000071.1, read on the forward strand.
GCGAAGCTGCGTGATCTCGTCGCACAGTCGCGGAGGGACGACGCGTCGATCCCCGCCGAGGTGGCGTTCGGCCGTTTCATCTTCCCGCTCGCCGACGAGCTCCGGCAGATGCTCGCGATCCAGTCGTTCTGCCGGCAGCGAGGCATCGACGCGAAGCGCGGCGTCCCCTACCCGACCTTCAAGGACAGCCTCGCGGACGACATCAACGCGTACCTCGTGGAGAACGGGATCTCGAAGCAGCGAGCGCATCCCTTCCCGCTCCACAAGCGCTTCGAGGCGTCGCGTCGTTATCGCGAACAGCAGCTCGTCGACGCGCTCGCGGAGCTGGCGCGGCTCGAGGTCTCGCGCAAGTCGGGCGGAACCGCCGCCGAGCTCGGCCTCGAGATGGCGGTGTTGCGGCTGGGGACGAAGTAGAAAAGACGAAGTTAGAACGTAGAACGATGACTGTTGAATCCAGAAATGGGTCAACGGCCAGCTCCTCTTTTCTGGGTTCAACATTCATCGTTCTACGTTCTAACTTCATCTTCTCTTCTCGGCTCCTCGCGTCTCTCCTTCTCTCGCCTCCTCGCCTATCGCCTCTCGCCTATCGCATAATCGCGTCGTGTTCGACGGCGTGACCCGAGAGCAGTGGAAGTCGCTGCTGGCCGCGATGACCGGCTGGATGCTCGACTCGATGGACTTCCTGCTGTTCACGTTCGCGATCGGCGCGATCCAGGCAGAGTTCGGGCTTCCGTCGCGATCGATGGGGATGCTCATGTCGGTTGCGCTCTTCGCGGGCGCCGCGGGCGGAATCCTCTTCGGCCGGCTCGCCGATCGCTTCGGCCGCGTGCGCGCGATGACGTGGAGCATCCTCCTCTACTCCGTCGCGACGGGAGGTCTCGCCACCTCGCAGGGGCTTGCGGCGCTCGTCTTCTGGCGCGTTCTCGTGGGGCTCGGCATGGGCGGCGAATGGGCGTGCGGGTCGGTGCTCGTCGCCGAGACGTGGCCCGCGAAGCACCGCGCGAAGGCGATCGGGCTGATGCAGTCGGGGTGGGCCATCGGCGCGCTCGCTGCCGCGGGCCTGACTGCGCTCATCCTCGAGCGCTACGGCTGGCGCGCGCTCTTCGTCGCCGGCCTGCTCCCGTCGCTCGCCGCGTTCCTGATCCGCCGGCACGTGAAAGAGCCCGAGATGTGGACGGCGCAGGAGCAGCGCGGAGAGGCAAGGCCCCGTTTCTCCGAGCTTTTCTCTCCGACGTTCGTCCGCAGGACGCTCATCGCGTCCCTGCTCGCGAGCAGCGTGCTCGTCGCCTACTGGGGGTTGATGACCTGGCTTCCGTCCTTCCTTGCGACCCCGATCGACAAGGGCGGCGCGGGGCTGACCGTGACGAAGTCGGCGCTCTGGACCGTGCTGATTCAGTTAGGCGCGTTCGCCGGCTACGTCTCGTTCGGCTGGATCGCCGACCGCATCGGTCGTCGCCCGGCCTTCACGCTCTTCATGGCCGGCGCGCTGGTGACGATTCCCGTCTACGCTGCCGCGGCGTCGAACGTCACCGTACTGCTGCTCGTCGGCCCCCTCGTCGGCTACTTCGCGCACGGGTACTTCGCCGTGTTCGGCGCACTGCTCGCGGAGCTTTACCCCACGTCGATCCGCGCCACCGGGCAGGGTTTCTGCTACAACATCGGCCGCCTCGCCTCCGCGCTCAGCCCGTACTTCATCGGGAAAGCCGCGGAGACCGGCGGGCTCGGCGTTGCGCTCGGCGTCGACGCGCTCTTCTTCGGCCTCGCGGCGTGGCTCGTCTGGATGCTTCCCGAAACGCGCATGCTCGATCTCGAGCACGCCGAGCCAGCGAAGGCGTCATGACGAGCGTCGACCTGAGCTGCGATCTCGGAGAGGCCTCCACTCCCGACGCGGTCGCCACGGAGACTGCGATCTGGCCTCTCGTCACCTCGGCGAACGTCGCGTGCGGCGGACATGCGGGCGACGCCGATTCGATGCGCGCGGCAGTGGTGCTTGCACGCCGGCACGGCGTCAGGCTCGGCGCGCACCCGTCGTTCCCCGACCGCGAGGGCTTCGGCCGCAGGGCCGTGGAGATCTCCGACGAGGCGCTCGTCGCCGCGCTCGTCGCACAACTCGAGGAGTTGCACTCGATCGCCTGGATCGAAGGCGGCGTCGCGCTCGAGCGGGTGAAGGCACACGGCGCTCTCTACAACCTCGCGCATCACGATTCGCGCCTGGCGCGGCTGCTCACCGAAGCGACGCTCGCCGTCGCGCCCGGGGCGGCACTCGTCTGTCCGGCCGGCTCGGCGATGGAGCACGCAGCTGGTGAGCGCGGCCTGCAGGTCGTGCGCGAGGCGTTCGCCGACCGGCGCTACCTTCCTGACGGCGCTCTCGTCCCGCGGGGCGATCGCCGCGCTCTACTCGACGATCCGGCCGAGTCGGCGGCACAGGCCCTGTCGCTCGCAACACATGCGATGGTGACCGCCGACGACGGGAGCGAGCTCGTCGTGGCGCACGAGACGATCTGCGTCCATTCCGACATGCCCGGGGCGGTCGAGCGGCTCGTCGCCATCCGCGTCGCGCTCGCTCGCCGAGGCGTCGGGATCCGACGATGATTCGCGGCGCCGCTCAGCGGCGCTGCGACGCCCTCGCCTCTTTCAGCTTCGCGAGGTTCGTCCGGAAGAGCTGGTTATCGGGCTCGATCGCCAGCCCCTTCTCGATCGCGCGAATCGCCCCGTCGACGTCTCCGCTGAGGTAGGCGACGTTCGACCGGTACTGATGGACGAGCACGAATCGGGGCGCGAGCTTCTCCGCGTCGTCGAGGAGGCGGTTCGCGCCGGGATAGTCACCGCGCTTCGCCGCGTCGGCTGCCAGCTGAACGAGCTCCGCCGCGCGCTGTTCGGCCTCGCTGCGAACCTCAACTCCGCTAACGGGGGCCCCGAGCCGGACGAGCGCGAGCCTCGACGGCTCGAAGTTCCCGTAGCGCATCGCCGCCTGGTAGTCCTTCACGGCGGCGGCGCGATCGCCCTTCATCTCGCGGATCACGCCGCGATTGTGGTACGCCTCGACGTTGATCGGATCGAGCCTGATGGCGGCGTCGAGCTGCTCGAGCGCCTCGTCGAAGCGCCTCATCGCGCCGAGCGCGCCGGCGTAGCTCGAGCGCAGGCTCGCCTTGTCGGGCGTTTCCGCGACCAGCTTCGCGTACGCTGCCACCGCCTCCTCGTAGCGCCCCTGCTCGAAGAGCACCGCGGCCAGGCTGGCGTCGCCGCCCGGTGACGTCGCGTTGATATAGCCGAGACTCCGCAATTTTTCGAGGACTTCGGGATCGACCTTCGCGTCCGTTGCGGTCGTCGTGCTCTTCGCCGCGGCGCCGCTCTCGTAGCTCGCGATCCGGACGGGCACCGGCGCCTCGAGCGCCTCGTCGAGCGCGCGGCCCGGCATGTCCATCGCCGCGGGCACTCCCGTCAGCGCGAGGATGGTCGGAGCGATGTCGACGATCGACGGCCGGTCGATCGTCGTCCTCCGCACACCGTGGCCGTACATGTAGAGGATTCCGCGC
>JAMPYE010000072.1 GCA_023700825.1 Thermoanaerobaculia bacterium
CGAGAGCAGGGCGACCCTCTCGGCGCAGACCGTCAGCGCGTAGGTGCAGTTTTCCACATTGCAGCCGCGGAAGACCTTGCCGTCCGCCGTCAGGAGGGCGGCGCCCACCTTGTATTTCGAAAAAGGGGCTGAGGCGTGCTCGCGTCCCAGGGTTGCTTCCTTGATCAGTGCTTTCGAGTCCATTTCGATCCTCTCCCGCGCTCGCCGGCCGCCAGACCGCTGTCTGGCACGGCCGCTTCCCCTCCACCCCGAGGGCGCCGTTTCGGCGTGAGTCGCCAACTGGGCGCGTTTGTCGGGGAGCAGGGCGCGATTCTAGCAGAGCCTCTCCCGGCCGCTCTGTTCCACGTCGTTCGACCGCATTCGACCCGGCGCGAAACCTCGGATTTTTCCCGTTCTGCGCGGTCTGACGCGCAGAAGCGGGAACCTGGCCCGGGTCGAAATTTGAACGTCAACTCGTTGTCGTTCGCGCGTGTGAAGAACAAGTGCATGATCTGCAAACGGTTACGGGCGTGGTTCCCTCGGAGCTCGCATCAAACTGTTGCAGACATTGGAGTTGGCTGTTTTGCCCAACGAGTTGTGCAAGTAGCTCCGCGTGTCCGTATCTGTGCGGTTCCGGTGATTTTCACAGCGATTTCCGCATGGTTTTCCACAGTTCCTGTGAAAAGTTGAACACACCCTGGCGGAGGATCGTCGGGGGCGACGTGCTGAAGTCCACGATCGTCGATGGCTTTCCTTCGAGCGTCCCGCTGTCGACGATCCCGTCGACGGCATCGACGATCTCCGGAGGAACGAATTCGACTCCGAATGCCGGAGGCTCGCCCGCGTAGTTCACGCTCGTCGAGGCGATCGGGCCGGTGAGCTCGGCGAGCTCCCGGATCCAGTTGACGGTGGGGATGCGGACTCCGATCGTCGTGGCGCCCGCGCTCGCTGCCACCGGCTCGCGGAGCGGTAGCACGGCGGTGAGCGGCGCAGGCCAGATCGCGTCGAGTGCCGCCTCGGTCGCGGGGCTCATCGAGACTCCGAGCTCCCGCGCCTGCCGGCACGACGAGCAGAGGACGAGCAGCGGCTTCGTGCCTTCGCGGCCCTTGCACGCCTGGATCCGTGCGATGGCGCCCGCGTTGCGCGCGTCCGCGTGGAGGCCGTAGAGCGTGTCGGTCGGAAGGATGACGACGCCTCCGTCGCGAATGGCGCAGGCGATCTCCTCGAGGGTCGTGCGTGACGGAGAGCGCTCGAAGCGCCAGCATTTCGGCGTGGGCATCGCTCAGTTCACGCGGCGCGGCGCGTTCTTGCGTCGTGGCGCGGCAGACTCGCCGGCCGACAGCAGCTCTGCGGCGTGGGCGCGCGCTGACTCCGAGACTTCGACCCCGGCGAGCATGCGCGCGATTTCGGCGACCCGCTCCTCGCGCGAGTCGAGCCGCTCGATCCGCGCGACGGTGCGGCCCGCGACGTCTTCCTTCCAGACGCGGAAATGCGTTCCGGCGAGCCCCGCGATCTGCGGGAGATGCGTCACGCAGATCACCTGGTTCGACCGGGCGAGCTCCCGCAGTTTTCTGCCGACGACTTCCGCCACCCTTCCGCCGATTCCCTGGTCGACCTCGTCGAAGACGAGCGTCGCGTCCGACGTCTTTGAGTGGTTGAAGAGAGCGGCGGCGATGGCGAGCTGGATGCGCGAGAGCTCACCGCCTGAGGCGATGCGCGCCATCGGCCGAAGCTCCTCGCCGCGATTCGGCGCGATCAGCACGTCGACCGCGTCCCAGCCCTCGGGGCCGAACGCGATGCCCCGGCCGTCGATCATGAGTCGCGATGCCGCCGACTCGTGCGACGCGATCGAGAGCCGCACGCCGGTGCGCTCCATTGCGAGGTCCCGCAACTCTTCTTCGATCTCACGCTCGAAGCGCTCGGCCGCCTTCGTGCGTGCTGCCGAGAGAGTCGCCCCGATCGCGCGGTACTCATCGAAGCGGGCCGCTTCCATTGCGGCGAGCTTACCCGTCGCGGCCTCGTAGTCGGCCAGCTGATCGTGCTCCTTTCGTATCGCCTCGAAGTGCTCGAGCACCGCGTCGACCGTCGCGCCGTACTTTCTCTTGAGCCGCTCGATCGTCGCGAGACGCTCCTCAATCGCATCGAGGCGAACGGGATCGTGTCGTATGGAGCCGGCGAAATGGGCGAGGTCTCGCGTGGTCTCCTGCAACCGGTAGCGCATGTCCGCGAGATCCGCCGCGATCCGCCGGACTTCCTCGATTCCGCGGCCGAGCGGCTCCAGCGCCTGCTCCGCCCGCGCGATGCGCGACAGTGCCGAGTCCTCGTCGTCGTCGAGTGTGGCGAACGCCGCGGTGGTCGATTCGGTGAGCTGCTGCGCGTTCGCGAGCATCGCGCGCTCGGTGCGGAGCGCCTCTTCCTCCGGAGCCAGCAGACGCGCCGAGGAGATCTCGTCGATCTGGAACCGGAGGAGATCGATGCGCATCGCCCGGTCCTTCTCCGCGCCGCGGAGGCGTTCCAGCTCCGCGAAAGCGTGCTTCCATGCCGCGTAAGCCTCACGGGCGCGAGTGATCGTCTCTCCTGTTTCGGCGTACGCGTCCAAGAGCTCGCGGAAACTCTGTCCCGCGATCCGGTCGTGCGATGCCTCCTGCCCGTGGATCTCGAGGATCGGGTCCATGCCCTTCTGCAACTCGCGAACCGCGAGCACCGAGCCGTTGATCGAGACCCGCCCGCGACCGGTCGACGCGAGCTCGCGCCGGACGACGATCTCGCCCGAGCCGTTCGCGACGTCGATCTCGACTCCGATCTCCTCGAACGTCGCCGCCGCGCGTTTCGGCAGGTGGAAGATCGCCTCGGCGGACATGCGGTCCGCCCCTCCGCGAATCGACTGGGTCGTGCCGCGCGCTCCGGAAAGGAACTCGAGCGAGTCGATGAGGAGCGATTTGCCCGCGCCCGTCTCTCCCGTCAGGACGTTGAGTCCGGGGCCGGGCTCGATCTCGAACTCCTCGACGATCGCGAGGTTGCGGACTTTCAGGTAAGTGAGCATGGGGATTCAGTCGTCGATTTCGGATTTCGGATTTCGGATTCCGGATTTGACGTCCGCATTCGGGAAATCCCACGCGAAGGGTTTGCCTCCAAATCCGAAACCCGAAATCCGAAATCCGAAATGTCGCGAGTCAATCCCCTCACGCCACAGCCTCCCTCAATGCGTCAACCGTGATCCCCGGGCCCTTCATGTTGCCGAGCAGCGTGAGCGAGATCGACTCGGGGTCGACGGTGAGGCTGGCCACCTCGCGGACGTCGTCCGCGGACACCTGCTCGATGTGCTCGATGATCTCGTCGGGGCTGAAGTGCGTGCCGAAGTAATACTCCTGGCGGCCGATCCCCGACATCCGGCTGACCGTCGACTCGAGCGAGAGCAGGATCGACGTCTTGAGCGATCGCTTCGCGAGCGCGAGCTCCTCCGGCGTGACTCCGTCGCGACGGATCGTGCGCATCTCGGCGAAGACCACCTCGAGCAACCGCTTCAGGTTCTTCGGATTCGTGGCGGCGTAGACCGCCTGGTAGCCGCCGTTCTGGTAGCCGTTGTGGTACGAGGCGATCGCGTAGGCGAGCCCTTCCTTCTCGCGAACCTTCTGGAAGAGGCGTGACGACATCCCTCCGCCGAGCACCGTGTTGTAGATCGCCGCGGCGAAACGGCGCGACGACTGCTGCGGAAGGCCGCGCGAGCCGAGGAGCAGGTGAACCTGCTCGAGCTCCTTCTTGCGGCGCAGCACCACGTGCTGATGCGGCTTCGGCGTCGACCAGTCGTAGCGCTTCGCGTTCCCCTCGACGCGGCGGAACGCCTTGTCGAGGAACTTCACGATCTTCGAGGCGCGCACGTTTCCGGAGGCGACGAAGATCATGTTCTCCGGGTGAAACGTCTCCGTGTAGTGCGACTCGATGTTGGCGCGGCTCAGACGGCCGACGGTCTCGTCCGTGCCGAGAATCGGGCGGCCGAGCGGATGGCCGGGCCAGAACGTGTCGAGGAAGATCTCGTTGACCAGGTCGTCGGGCGTGTCCTCGACCATCTTGATCTCTTCGAGGATCACGCTCCGCTCCATCTCCATGTCGTCGTCCGTGTAGCGGGGATTGAGGACGAGGTCGGTCAGCAGCTCGAGCGCCGTTTCGGTCTGCTCGTCGAGCACGTGCGCGTAGAAGGAGGTGTACTCCTTGCCGGTGAAGGCGTCGACGTCGCCGCCAAGCTCGTCGACGACGAGTGCGATGTCGGAGACCGAGCGGGTCGCCGTCCCCTTGAACACGAGATGCTCGAGGAAGTGCGAGGCGCCGCTGTTCTCCGCCGACTCGGCGGCCGAGCCGCTGCGCAGATAGAAGCCGAGGGCCGCGGAGCGTACGTGGGGAATCGGCTCGACGACCACGGTCAGGCCGCAGGGGAGCACCTCTCGAACGACGGGAGGGATTTTCATTGGGAGCTATTTTAGGCGAATTGAGAAACCGGAATTGAACTCTCTATCTCCCGGGCCCGCCGGGGGCTCCGGGCGCGACAGGCGTGCCTCCCGGAGGCGCTGTCTGCTCGGCCTTGAGCTCGAAGGTCGTGTACATCCAGTTCTCGTACGTCGACTGGCCGAAGAGCTCGATCATGCTGGTGCCGGTCTGAGGAGGACGGACGCCGATGAAGTGGCCTTTGTGGTCGCGCGGCTTCGGCGGCGGAGGGGCGTCGCGCCCCTGCGTTCCGGTCTGCCCCGGTGCCGGTGTCCCGGAGGCGGGAAGCCCCGAAGGCATCCCGCCCTGCGCGCCCGGAACCTGCTGCCCCTGCGACGGCGTCATGGTGCCCGCCGGCACCATGATCCAATCGAGCTCGCCCGAGAGGGGATTCACGTACGTCTGTCGGAGCACTCGCGGCATCGTCGCCTTCTCGAGCTGCTCGAGCGTCGTCGGCGCCCCTCCCTTGAGCCGCTCGTAGTCGGCGATCGCCTGCGCGTACTGCTTCATCACGAAGATCGTGTGGATCTCGCGCTCCCGCTTCAGCACGTCGGACCACATCCGGGGAACGCTGAAGGAGACCACGACCCCGATGATCGTGAGGATCACGATGAGCGCGGCGAGGGTGTAGCCGCGCTCCGCTTCGCAGAATTGAGAATTTGGAATTGAGAATCGAGAGATGGCCCGTCGCGTCATCCGCGTGGCTGGCGATCTCCGTGGTTCTGATCTCTCAATTCTCAATTCTCGATTCTCGATTCCGCAACGCGGGGCGGCGCTCGCGGCTACAGATCCGCGTAGGGCACGCCGTCCAGCGTCGATCCCTCGGCGCCGCTTTGCACGTCGACGATCCCGGGCTCGACCACCTCGGCTCCGAAGTCGGTCTGCTGGTCGAACTGGTCGACCATCTCCTCGCGGACCTCGATCCAGGTCTCCGCGGACTCCGTGATCGGATCGGGAGGGAGTTTCCGCATGTACTTCGCGTCGACCAGCTCCTGGAGGCTCGCCGGGTATTTCTGCTTGTCGGCGTAGTAGTCGTCGATTCCCTTGCGCATCAGCGCCAGGTTTGCCTTGAGGACGGCCTCGGAGGCCTTGCGCTTGGCGTGCTTGACGTTGACGACGGCGATGCCGGCGAGGATGCCGACGATCGTCACGACGATCAGGAGCTCGATGAGCGTGAAGCCCTTCTGCTGTTTTCGCGCGGTCACCATTCGTTGTATCTCGTCTTCCCATCGAGCGACATCGCCGACGAAGTCGAGCGGACGTCGAACACGTTATTTTCGTCGGAGAACGACGATTCGGGGTCGTCGGTCGATGAGCGCGTCGCCCATTCCTTCTTCCCCGTCATCGGGTCGGTGAGGTCCCTCTCGCGAAGGAGCCTGACCTTGCGGCCGTCCACCAGCTCGATCTCCTCGACGAGATCCTCCAGCTTCTTCGGATACTCGCCCTGCGTCACGTCGCCCGGGTCCTTGAGCTGTCCCCGGACTTTGTAGTCGTGGTACTTGTCGATCGCGGTGGTGATCTTCCGGATCCGGTCGCGCAGCTCGATCTCCTTCTGTCGCTTCATGCCGAAGCGCGCCACCGGGATGACCAGCGTCGCCAGGAGGCCGATGATGGCGACCACGGTGATCAGCTCGGCGATGGTGAATCCGTTGCGGCGCATCGTCTCCTACCTGACGGCGGAGCGTCCTCCGGCAACGACCACCGGCGTTCGCCGTCCGTCGGCTCCGCGGAGCACGAGGTCGTCGAGCACCATGTAGCCGTTGCCCGTGGCGAGCCCGCGAACGCGGAGGACCAGCACCTCGCCGCCCGCCCTGAAGCGGAGCGGCAGCGTCGAGTCGGTCGCCGCGACGCGGATCCGCCCTGCCTCGCGGTCGATCGTGATCGCAGGCGGCGCGATCGAATCGATCACCAGCGCGCTGCCGAACGACACGTCGGCGATGTCGAGAGTGGCGGTGTCGTAAAGGATCGCGATCGACTCGGTGGCGAGACCGTCGAGCTCCATGCCCACCACGCGCCAGTTCTGTTCCTGCCCGAAGGCGATCGGCAGCTCCATCGGCTCGAGGCCGATCCGCGGAGACGACGACTGCTGCACCGGATCCTCGGATCCGACGACGAGGCTCTTCTCGCCGCTGTCGTCCTCAGGCGGAGGGGGAGTGGGAGTGATCGGCGCCGGCACTCCGACGAACGGGTTGCTCGGCGCTCCGCCGCGCTGCACGGGAGTCGTCGGCTGCGACGTGTTCGGATCGGTCTTCGGCTGCTGCTCGCCCTGCGGCGGTGGCTGCTGGCGCGGGAAGGTGGTGAACGGGTCGGCCTGCGCCGGCGACTCAAGTCGCGGCGAGACGCCCCGGAACGAGAGGTTGTTCTGCGTGCCGACCCACATCGGAGCCAGGTCGTCGGGAGTGACGTCGGGGATCCTGATGATGTGAGGCGTCATCGTCAGGACGAGGTCGGTGGTGAGATAGTTGGTCCCTTCCTGCGTGAAGAGCCGGCCGAGCAGGGGGATGTCGCCGAGGAACGGCGTGATCTTCTTGTTCGACGAGTCGTCCTGGCGATAGAGCCCCGCGAGGAAGTTCGTCTCGCCGTCCTGCAGGCGGATCGTCGATTCGATCGTGCGCGTGCCGATGATCGGCTGGTCGGGGGAGTTGCCCTCGCCCGGAACCGAGCCGGCGATGTTCGAGACCTCGACCGTCAGCTTCAGCGTGATTTCGCGGTTGTGATGGACGCGCGGCTCGATCGCGATCTTGATGCCGATGTCCTGGTACTGGTAGGACGTGATCGGGCCCTGGTTCTGCCCGACGTTCGTGGAGGTGTAGAGGGTCGACACGGGAATCGGCTGCTTCTGGCCGATGTGCAGCGTCGCCTTCTCTCCCTCGGAGATTCGCAGCTGCGGCTTCGCGAGGAGCTTCGCGTTCGTGTGGCTCTTCGTGAACGCGTAAGTGGCGGTGGGGAGAGTGAACGAAAGGTTGTCCGAGGTCAGCCCCCGGATCACGTCGAGCGGTTGCTGCGAACCGAGGTCGGCGCCGGCAGCATTCACGAAATTCACACTCCCCTTTAGGCTCGCGGCCGCGCCGATCTCCTGGATCTTCGTAGCGTCGACCTGCAGCAGCTCGACCTGGATCACGACCTCGGCCTTGGCCTTGTCGTTCGCCTCGATGATTTTCTCGGCGATGCGGACCTTGTCGGCCGTGTCGCGGATCGTGATCGCGTTGAGCGCCTTCAGCGGGAAGACGTTGCGCGCCTCGATCATCGTCCGCACGACGTTGGTCACCTGCTCGGCGTCGCCGTTCGACAGGTAGAACGTCTGGATGACCAGGTCCTCGTAGTCACGGCGCGTCTGCGGGTTGTCGGGGATGACGATGAGCGTCTTCTCGTCGAGGACCTTGTAGAAGTGGTTGCCCGACTGCATGACGCGCTCGAGCGCCTGCTGCGCCGTGACGTCGCGGAGCTCGATCGTGATCCGGTCGTCCTTGACCGCCTGGTCGAAGAGGATGTTGATGCCGAACGCGTTGCCGAGAGCCTTGTAGACGTCCTTGATGTTCGTTTCCGTCGGGAACGACAGCGAGATCGGGTCGGTCGAGCCGGGCTCGAGCTGCGGAGGCTGCGCCTTGCCCAGCTCCTTCGCCTTCTTCTTCACGTCGCTGTAGCTTTCGCGCTCGCGATGCCTGGCTTCCTGGAGCTTGGTCTGCGCCTTGAGGAGCTCGACCGCGGCGTACTGGTTCGTCCCGTCGAGTCTCGCGGCGAGCTCGAACTCGGTCGCTGCCATCTCGAGCTGTCCGGCGCCCGCGAGGAGCTTGCCCTTCTCGAAGTGCTTCCGCGAGGCTTCGAGCGCCGCGTTGTCGAGGGCGAGCTTGTAGACCGCGTTGTCGGGATCGACGCTCAGCGCCTTCTCGAACTGCGTGACGGCCGGATCGTACTCGCCGCTCTTCATCAGTTCCTGTCCCTTGCGATACGCGGTGTAGCTCGTGCACGACGCGAGGGAGAGGGCCAGCAGAAGGGTGGCCGCAAGTTTCAGTTGGTTCGGTGACTTCATCGTTGTCGTCATTCTTTCGTTTCTCTGCTTACGAAACAGCGCGGCCATTCGTCACGGTCATTTGCCGATCCTCACGCGCGTGACCTCGGCGACGGGGAAATTGCTGAAGCCGATCTCGACCGATTCGATCCCGATCCGCCTGAGAATGAACTCTTTCCTCGGGCCGAAGCTCGCGCCGACCGCTACGTTCACGATCTCGCCGTCTTTCGAGAATACCGCAAGTAGGTTGTCGGGCCGGCCGAACGTTCCGAGCACGGTGTAGTTGAAGGCCGGCGGGCGAGGCTTCGGCGGCGGTGGCGGCGGAGGCGCGATCTCCGGCAGCTCGGTCTCGCACGCCGTTCCGATCCCGTCGGAGTCGATGTCCGACTGGTCGGGATTCGACACCGCAGGGCAATTGTCGCGGAAGTCGGGAACGCCGTCCTTGTCCTTGTCGGGTGGAGGCGGCGGCGGTGGAGGAGGCGGAGGAGGAGGAGGCTCGACGAAGGTGAAAAGGCTCCGCGTGCTCTTGAACGTCGCGCCTTCCTTGTCGAGCAACTCGGTCTGGATCGGCGTGATGCCGTGGAGCGACGGCTGCTTCTTCTGCGCCTGCGCGCGCTGCCGCGACGAACGCGGCGCTTCCTGCTTCACCGCGGCCTCGCTCTGGGCGGATGCCGGGACCGAGAGCGCCAGCGCGAGCGCAGCGACGGTCGCGGCCATGGAAGACGGGCGGCGCGCGCTCATCGTGCGGCCCTCGCTTTCACGGGCTTCTGCTCGCCCTTGAAGAGCGTCCGGAGCCGCAGGTTCAACGCGATCGAGCCGTCCGGCTGCTCGCTCGCGAACGAGATCGCGTCGATGATCACGAACTGCTCGGAGAGCTCGAGCATGTTCACCAGCCGGCGCAGCTGCATGTAGCTTCCCTGGACCGAGAACGTGATCTCGACGTTCGTCGTGCCGCTGCCGTCGGTCGTCTCGGACTGGGAGAAGTTGAGCGCCTGCAGCGAGAGTCCGCTCCTCTCCACCAGCGAACGGATCTCCGCGATCACCTTCGTCAGCCGCTTCTCGGGAGTCGACCACCAGTCGTCGTAGACGGTCGCGATCGTCTCCAGGAGCTTCTTGTGCGCGTCGAGCTGGCTCTGAAACTCGGTTCGCCGCGACTTCGCCACGGCGAGCTGCTCCTTCGCCTGGTCGAGGCGCACGTGTGCGTCGTCGACCCGCTGCTCGTAGCGGACGCGGTAGGTGAAGAAGAAGAGCGTGTTGAGCGCGAGCAGAAGCCCGACGATCAGGATCCACGCGCGCCTCTGCTGCCAGAAGGCGATCATTTCTTCACCTCGCGGCCGGAGGGGAAGTAGACCGTCTCGATGCCGAGCCTGTGGAGCCCCGTGCCCTCGATCGCGTCGGTGGACGGGAACGACTTGCCGAACGAAGGGCTCGCGTAGAGCCGGTCGAGCAGCAGGATGAGCCCGTCCTTGTTCCGCGAGACGCACTGGAGGCTCAGCTTGACGTTGCCTTCTTCGTCGACCGACGGGTTCAGGCTCGTCAGACGGATGTCGCCGGGCAGGAGCGTCTCCAGCCCCGTCATCATCTCGCTCCAGGAAAAGGCGCGTTCGCGGATCTGCTGGTTGATGAAGCGCGCCTGCTCGTCGAGCGTCGCGGCGTCGATCGACGCGATGCGCTGCTCCATCGTCTCGGCGAGTGCCCGCTCGCGCGCGGCCTCCTCGTCGATCGCGGCGATCTCCGCGCGCGTTTCCTTCGTGTCGACGAGGTACCGGTACGCGGTCAGCACGTTGTAGACCATGAGCACGAGCGCGACGAGGGCGGCGATGCCGAGCACGGCGTAAGGCACGCGGAAGTCGCGGTACGGCTTCGATGCGAGGTTCAGGTGGATCGTCTTCATGCGGTGAGCGCGCCCCCGCACGCGATGATCTCCGCGTTCAGATTCCCGGTGAGCTGCAGCCCCGTCGTGTCGGCGAAGCGGGAGCCCGAGAGCACCTCGACCTCGCTGGCGAACTCCGTGCCGATTGCCTCGAGGACGCTCGGCGTCACCTGGCCGTCGCCGACGACGTAGCAGCGTCGCACCGGCGTCGTCGCGAGCGTCTTCTGAAGGTAGGAGGCCGAGAGCCTGATCTCCTGCTCGATCCGGCGGTCGGCCACGAGGCTGCGCGAGCGGATGAAGATCGGCTCGCTGCCATTGAACAGTGCCGTCGTGAAATCGTTGTCGCGGAGGTAGATCAGCACGCGCCCGTCGGCGGGCGCCTCCGCGGTGACGATCGCGTTCCAGGCGTTCAGGCCGGTCGACTCGATCGACCCGATCGCGACGCCGGCGGCGCGAAAGGTCTCCTCGATCGCGGCGAGCGGCTTCTCCATCGCCGAGACGACGAGCACTCGCGTGCCGTTCACGGTCCTGGTCGGAAGCGCCGTCCACGCGGTGCGGAGCTCGGCGGGATTGAACGGCGTCGTCCGCTTGAGCGTCCAGCGCACCACCTCGTCCGCATCGGCGTGGTTTCTCGGCAGCGTGCCGACCTCGATGATGCTGATCCGGAACCAGCAGTCGGGGAGAAGGAGCGACACGCGCTCCACCTTCCCGGCCTCGAGCTTCATCTTCCCGATCGCCTCGGCCAGAGGCTTCGGGTCGTCGAGCGACGGCGTCAGCGTGCCGGCTCCGAAGGCCCGGCCCGCGAGCCGCCACGAACCCATCATCGCGAGGCGCGGCCGCGGAGAGCCGGCGGCCAGGCGCGCGAAGATCAGCGAGCTGCCGTCGAGGATTGCGATGTCGTGTTGCGCGCGTTTGCCCATGTCAGTCGACGAACGTCACCTTGTTGATCTCGCGCAGCGTGGTCTTCCCTTCGAGCACCCGCTCGACGGCCGCCTCGCGGAGGAACTGCATCCCTTCTTCCTTCGCGGCCTTCTTGATCTCGGACGCGGGACGACGCTCGAGAATCATGCTCCGGATCCGGTCCGAAAGGTCGAGGAGCTCCGCGATCGCGAGCCGGCCGTGGTAGCCCGTGCCGTTGCACTCGAGGCAGCCCGCCCCTTCGTAGAAGACCCGGTCGGCGAGCCCGGTGGGCAGCCCCGACTCGCCGAGCTCCTTCGCCGTGTGCCGCACTTCCTGCCTGCACGACTCGCAGATCTTGCGGACGAGCCGCTGCGCGAGGATGCAGTTGAGCGCCGAGACGAAGTTGTAGAGCTCGACCTTCATGTTGAGGAAGCGGCCGAGGACGTCGACGACGTTGTTCGCGTGGACCGTCGTGAAGACGAGGTGGCCCGTCAGCGCCGATTGCACGGCGATCTGCGCAGTCTCCTCGTCGCGGATCTCGCCGACCATGATCTTGTCCGGATCGTGCCGGAGGATCGACCGGAGCCCGCGCGCGAAGGTCAGCCCCTTGCGCTCGTTCACCGGGATCTGCGTGATCCCCTTGAGCTGGTACTCGACCGGGTCCTCGATCGTGATGATCTTGTCCTCGGACGTCTGGATCTCCGAGAGCGCGGCGTAGAGCGTCGTCGTTTTTCCCGAGCCGGTCGGGCCGGTGACGAGCACCATTCCGTACGGCTCGCGGATGAACTTGCGCATCTTGAGGAGGATCGCGCCGTCGAAGCCGAGCACGTCGAGGCGCAGGTTCTTGAACTCCTTGTTCATCGACTCCTTGTCGAGGATTCGGATGACGGAGTCCTCGCCGTGGACCGTCGGGACGATCGAGACGCGGAAGTCGATCGTGCGGCCCGTGATGCGGAGCTTGAAGCGGCCGTCCTGCGGCACGCGCTTCTCCGCGATGTCGAGCTCGGACATGACCTTGATGCGCGAGATGATCGTCGAGTGGTGCTTCTTGTCGATCGGGTCGAGCGCCTGGTAGAGGACGCCGTCGATCCGGTACTTGACCACCACCTCGGCGTCGCGCGTCTCGATGTGGATGTCCGAGGCGCGGCGCTGGATCGCGTTGAAGACGATCGAGTCGACCAGCTTGATGATCGGTGACTGCTCGGCGTTCGTGATCGTGTCGATCGTGAGCGTCTCGCCGCCCTCTTCGTCCTCGCCGATGATCTGGAGCTTGAAGCCCTCGGTCGCCTGGTCGAGCACCCGCTGCGTCGACTCCGACTTCTGGAGCTTCTCGCGGATCGCCGGCGCCGAGGCGATCTTCATCCGCAGCGGCGCGCCGAGGAGCAGCTCGAGCTCGTCGAGACGCAGCACGTCGGTCGGATCGGCCACGACGATCAGCACGTGGCCGTCCTCCCGCCGCTCGGGAAGGAACTGATAGCGGATCATCAGGTCGAGCGGGATCTCCTGAAAGAGCGTGTGATCGACGTGGAAGTTGTCGAGCTCGACGTACTCGAACCCGTACTTCTCGGCGATGTCACGCGCCTTCTGGGCCTCGCGGGCCGCGTCCGTGGAACGGTATAGGATTTCGTCAGCCACCCTGGACCCTCGA
>JAMPYE010000663.1 GCA_023700825.1 Thermoanaerobaculia bacterium
CCCGCCAACCCCTTGATGTGCGGCGCGTGATCGGTCGCGATCACGTCGATCGTCCCGTCCACGATCGCGTCGAGCACCGCCTGGCGATGGTCGGCCGAGCGGAGCGGCGGGTTCATCTTCAGGTCGGTCGAGAACGACTGCACCGCCTCGTCGGTCAGCGCGAGATGGTGCGGCGTGACTTCGCAGGTCACGGCAAGGCCGCGCGCCTTCGCGCGCCGCACCGCGTCGATCGCTCCCGTCGTCGACAGGTGCGCCACGTGAAGGCGCCCCCCCGTCAGCTCGACAAGGTGGATGTCGCGCGACGTGAGGATCTCCTCGCCCGCGGCCGGAACGCCCTTCATGCCGAGGAGCGTCGAGTAGTAGCCCTCGTGCATCACGGCACCCTCGGCGAGGTAGCTGTCCTCCTCGTGCGCGACGACCGGCACGCCGAGCATCCTGGCGTACTCGAGCGCGGCGCGCATGAGCTTCGAGTTCGTCACCGGCTTGCCGTCGTCGCTGAAGGCGACGCAGCCGGCGCCGCGAAGGTCCGCCAGTTCGGCGAGCTCCGCGCCGGCCAGACCCTTCGAGACGGCGCCGATCGGGTAGACCCGGCAGACGCCGTTGCGCTGCGACTCGGCGACGATCATCTCTGTGACCGGACGCTCGTCGTTCGGCGGCGTCGTGTTCGCCATCGCGCAGACCGACGTGTAGCCGCCGGCAACCGCGGCCGTCGTACCGGTGCGGATCGTTTCCTTGTGCTCCTGCCCCGGCTCCCGGAGATGCGTGTGCAGGTCGACGAGGCCCGGGACGACGACGCATCCCGAGGCGTCGACGGTCGCGACGCCCTTGCCCGCCTTCAGCCCCGGCCCGATCTTCGCGACGACGCCGTCCTCGATGAGGACGTCGGCCGCGCGGTCGATGTTCTGAGACGGGTCGACGACCCTTCCGTTCGCGATCAGCAAGTTCATCGGATGCCCCTCACGATTCCTGCAGGTGCCCGCCCGCGAGCAGGTAGAGAACCGCCATGCGGACGGCGACGCCGTTGGTGACCTGGTCGAGGATCACCGAGCACGGGCCGTCGGCGACGTCCGAGGAGATCTCGACGCCGCGGTTCATCGGCCCGGGATGCATGACGATCGCCCCTTCGTTCGCGCGGCGGAGGCGCTCGGGGGTGAGCCCGAACGTGTTGAAGTACTCGCGGAGCGACGGGAACGTCGTCTTGCTCTGACGCTCGAGCTGGATGCGGAGCATCATCACGACGTCGGCGCCTTCGAGCGCCTCGTCGAGCGAGTGGACGACCCGGACTCCCATCTTCTCGATCTCGGCCGGCATCAGCGTCGGCGGCGAGGCGAGCGTGACGTTCGCCTTCATCTTCGTCAGCAGGTGGATGTTCGACCGGACGACGCGCGAGTGCGCGATGTCGCCGATGATCGAGACGTTCACCCCGGACAGACGGCCCAGCCGCTCGCGGATCGTGAACGCGTCGAGCAGCGCCTGCGTCGGATGCTCGTGGGCGCCGTCGCCCGCGTTGATGATCGACGCGGGCAGCAGGTCGGCGAGCATCTTCGGCGAGCCGGGGTGCTTGTGCCGGATGACGATCATGTCGGGCTGCATCGCCATCAGGTTCTCCGCCGTGTCGATCAGCGTCTCCCCCTTCTCGACCGAGGAGCCGGATGCGGCGAAATTGAGCGTGTCGGCGGAAAGGCGCTTCTCGGCGATCTCGAACGACACGCGGGTGCGCGTCGACGCCTCCATGAAGAGGTTGATCACCAGCTGGCCGCGAAGCGTCGGGACCTTCTTGATCGGACGCTCGCTGACTTCGCGGAAGCCTTCGGCGGTGTCCAGAATCAGCGAGATCTCCTCGGGGGTGAGCGGCTCGATCCCGAGAAGATCCTTCGAGCGGAGCGCGGTGGCCTGCGATCTCATGGGCGGCTACTTCTCCATCAGGAGGACTTCGTCCTCCCCGTCGGTCTCCTGCAGCTTGACCTTGATCACTTCCGAGGCGTCGGTCGGAATGACCTGCCCGGTGAAGTCGGCGTGAATCGGCAGCTCGCGGTGGCCGCGGTCGATCAGCGCGACGAGCTGGATCGCGCGGGGCCGGCCATAGTCGATCAGCGCGTCGAGCGCCGCGCGAACCGTGCGCCCCGTGTAGAGCACGTCGTCGATCAGGACGACCGTCTTGTTCTCGATCGCGCACGGGAAGTGGCTCGGCTTGACGAGCGGCTGCGGCGCCACCGTCGTCAGGTCGTCCCGGTAAAGCGTGATGTCGAGAATGCCGAGCGGCACCTCGACCCCTTCCGCTTCCTGGATGTACTTCACGATCCGCTCGGCGATCGGAACGCCGCGGCTCCGGATGCCGGTGATCACGATGCCGTCTGTCCCCTTGTTGCGCTCGATGATCTCGATTGCAAGACGGCGGATGGTGCGGTTCAGCCGCGCTCCGTCGAGGAGTCGCTTCTTCATCTTCATGATTGTGGTCTCCGGATGGTGATCGGGCGGGATCGCACGACGGCCGCGAGAATATACAGATGAGATGCAACAGTCAAAGGCGTCACTTCGAGGCGATCGAGCGAGGGCGGAGGCCTCGCTCGGGGCGGCTGCGGACACCGATCGGATGCTCACGCTGCGTCGTGATTTACGTCATGGTCGCGCAGCCTGCAGAGGCGGAGCATACGCAGACCAACTC
>JAMPYE010000664.1 GCA_023700825.1 Thermoanaerobaculia bacterium
CGCGGCGTGAAGCGCCGCAGTGATCGATACGAGAATGCAGGGGCACGGCATACCGTGCCCCTGCGTGTTTCAAGGGAACCTGTCGCCTTCGGCGACGCGCAGGCAGGAGTGCCTGCGGCACATTCATTCTCGTAGCATCACGAACTGCACCCGCTCTCCCGGCACGAGCTGCGCAATCTTCCAGAGCTCGCGGCGCGGCACCGTCAGCGGCTGGAGGTATCCGCCGGTGATCGGGTGATCCGGGCCCATCACCACGAGCTCGCCCCCGGGATGCCACTGCACCGAGCCGAAGCGCATGCCGCACGACGGCAGAAGGGCGGGCAGCGCGACGGGTGGCGCGCCTGACTCGAGCCTAACACCCGTGCGATCGAGTGAAGGCGTGACCGTCCATTCCCGATCGAAGAGGTGATCGAGGTGCCGTGAATCGATCGCGTGCGGCCCCGGAACCGCCCCGATCTGCAGTCGATTGCCGGGCGCTGGCGGGCTGAGCGGACGGCGCAGCCCGGTCTCTCCCGCCACCGCCAGAAGCTCTCCTCTCCCGATGCGAGGCGGGCGCGCGCTCCATCGGGGTGACGGATCGGCAACGCCCCCGCGCACCGCGACGACGACGCGCATCCCGCCGCGGATCACGCCGACGTCGAGCGTCGCACCGCATCCGACCGCCACCATCGTCCGCATCGGCAGCCGCACGCCGTCGAGCGTCGCGGTGGCCTCGGCGCCCGCGATCGCGATCGTCGCTTCGCGTACGAAACGCATTCGCGGACCCGAGCCGGCACACTCGAGCAGCGTTGCGCCGTCTCGATTCGCGACGAGGCGATTCGCGAGACGCATCGCGGCGTCGTCGAACGCGCCGCCGGGAGCGAGACCGAACGCGAGCCGTTCGTCGCGCGCCTCCCCGGTGACGATCGTCGCGAGCCCCGGGCCGAGGACCTCAGCGAGAATCGGCTCCGCGCCCTTCGGCGCATCGACTCGCGCCGCGGACTCCTCCGCGACGAAACTCCCCGGCCGAATCCTGACGAGATCTCCCGCGGCAATGCGATTCGGGCGGGAGGCGTTCGGGTCCCAGAGGGTCGCTCCGGTACGACCGAGGAGGTTCCAGCCGCCGGGGCTCTCGACGGCGTAGAAGCCGGCCATCGCGCCTGCGATGCCGAACGATCCCCACGGAACGCGCTCGCGTGCCACCGCGCGCCGCGGGAGCGACCACTCCTCGGGCCATCCCTCGAGATAGGCGAATCCGGGAAGGAACCCGAGATATCGGGCGCGGAGCTCGAGTGACGCGACGCGAGAGAGAAAGTCGTCGCGAGAGAGATGCGCGCGGGCGAGGAGTTGCGGAAGGTCGGGGGCGTGCTCCGCGGAGAAGTCGACTTCGAGCGCGTGAGTCTCGACGCTCGTCGATTCGCGCGGCACGATTCCATGCGCGAGAATCGATTCGATCTCCCTGCGAACTCCGGCGACGGAGCCGGCTTCGCGCACGAGCACCAGGAGAGAGGCGTGTCCCGTGATCGTCGCCGCGACCCGCTCGATCACTCGCACCGCGGAGGCCAGCCCGTGGAGCTCGTCGAAGGCGATCGAGTCGAACGACACGAGCAGCCCGTCGTCGGCGGAAGGGAGGAAATCGGGCCCGCGCACAGGATCATCTTAGGCGAGAGATCGCCCCTTCGTCCGGTATGATCGCTCTCGCAGTCAGCGAAGAAACCCCAAACAGTCGCGAGGTCCGTCATGCCCAGAATGCCGCAGCAGTCGCCCGAAGCGCAGCTCACCGCGATCGCGAAACAGGCGATGACCGAATACGGTCTCCTGCACGCGTTCCCCGCCGATGTCGTCCGCGAGCTCAACCAGATCACCGGGCCGCTCGACGCCTCCGGCGGCGACATCCGCGACCTGCGCGATCTCCCGTGGTGCTCGATCGACAACGACGACAGCCGCGACCTCGACCAGCTCAGCGTCTCGCAGCCCGTCTCGAAGGACGTGACCCGGATTTTCATCGCGATCGCCGACGTCGACTCGCACGTTCGCAAGGGAAGCAAGGTCGACGGGCGCGCGAAACACAACACGACGAGCGTCTACTGCCCGACGATGGTCTTCAACATGCTCCCGGAGAAGCTCTCGTACGGCCTGACCTCTCTCAACGAGGGAGAGGACCGGCTCGCGATGGTAACCGACATGGAGATCGGCCGCGGCGGCGTGGTGAAGGCCTCGTCTCACTACCGCGCGCGCGTCCGGAACAAGGCGAAGCTCACCTACTCCGCCGTCGGCGCCTGGCTCGAAGGACGCGGCCCCGTGCCCGAGAAGGTCGCGGGCACGGAGCTCGAGGCGCAGCTGCGTGTTCAGGACGGTGTCGCGCAGAAGCTCCGCACGCGGCGCCAGGAAGAAGGCGCCCTCGACCTCGAGACGATCGAAGCGCGCGCGGTGCTCGCGAACGGCAAGATCGTCGACCTCGAGTCGTCACGGAAGAACCAGGCGCACGAGCTGATCGAGGACTTCATGATCGCGGCGAACGGCTCTGCGGCCCGATTCCTCACGTCGAAGGGCTTCCCGACCTTCCGGCGCATCGTGCGCGAGCCCGAGCGCTGGCTTCGCATCGTCGCGCTCGCTCGCGAGCTGAACGAGAAGCTCCCCGAGTTTCCCGACTCGAAGGCGCTCGAGGCGTTCCTCATCCGGCGGC
>JAMPYE010000665.1 GCA_023700825.1 Thermoanaerobaculia bacterium
AGTGCGGCCTCCCCAGTGGAGGCCGCACTTACCAGAGCCGATGAACGCCGTGGTCATCGGCTCTGGTGAGGTGAACAATGCTCGCAACTTTCATCGCCTACGCCGTCGCAATCGCGGTCGCCGCTCTCGTCCTCAGCCTGCCGCTCGGCAAGTCGCAGCCGGCGAGGATGCTCCGGAGAGTATCGGCGTTCTTTGGCGTGCTCGCGATCTTGCCAGCGCTCGTCGCTTCGATCATCTCGCCACACGGAGCAACAGGCTCTGGCGGGCCGGGGTGCGCTCTCGCCGGGATCGGAATTCTGATCGTAGCCTCCGTCGTGGCGTGGGCGGTGCTTGCGGTTCGGTCCGCCTCGACCAGAGGGGGTACATCGAAGCGACTGGCGTTGAAGCGCCCCTATCAACACCGCGCCGACCCGGACCTGATCTCGATCATCCGCGAGCGGATGCAGGGACCTCGCGATGACGCGTGACTGGCTGATTGAGCTCGCGCTGCATCGCCAGCGGGAGAAGAGCCGGGACCGCGCCGAGGCCTTCGAGGCGGAGCGTCGCGCGTTCGGTACTACGAAGCCGCCGACGCTCAGCGACGTAATACGGGGCCTCCGCGGCGAGAACTCCTTCGACCTCTACACCTCCGGGCCTGAGTCGGTTTCCATCGGCCAAGGGATCCTCGACCAGCACGGCGGCGTCTTCGGACGAACCGGCGGCGGCAAGAGTCGCGCCCTGCTCACCATGTTGCTCCGTCGAGTCGATCGAGCGCTCGAGCATGGCGAGCGAATCGAACTCGTTGTAATCGACGCGAAAGGCGAAACGAGCGACGACCTCGGTTGCGACTTCACGGAGCGGATCATCCGCGGCGGAACCATGGCGAGAAGGCTGCGGAATGAGGTCGTCGTCCAGACCTGGACGCGGGAGCGCATCTCTCCACTGCCCTTGATTCAGCGATCGACCGACGTCTCGTCGACCTACTTGGCCGAGCTCAAGGCTGACGTCGTGTCCCGCGTATTTTCCGAGTGGTCCGACACCCTTCGCTTCTTGCTGTTCCAGGTCATCCGAACAGCCGATGAGGCCGAACTTCAGTTCAACCTCCAATCGATCGAGGGCCTCTTGATGGATGAGCCGTTCCGCTCCTCGGTCAATGAGAAGCTCGCGAGCAGCGATCTCCGAGAGTTCTGGAGAGCGTTCGACAACATCGTCGCGCGCCAGACGATCGTCGCCTTCCTTCGGCGCGTGATGATGTTGTTTGCGAACGAACAGGTACGGTTCGCCTTCGGACTTCCTGAAAGCTATAGATCGAAGATACAGCGCGGGCCGATCACACTTGCGAACACCAGCACCGAGACGCTGCCGCCATCCGTCAGCCTGATGGTGTCCTGCTTCCTGCTAATCGACACCCTCCTTGCCGCGACACGCCGCGACCCGTCATCGCGCCTCATCATCGTGATCGAGGAAGCAGCACACCTTCTTGCGCAATCGGAACCGCTGCGAGCGCTCTTCGTCGATTCACTTCGCCTGCTGCGCTCGCGGGGCGTCACCGTGATCTTCGTAGCGCAATCGATCGAGGCGCTTCCCGGCCCGTTCGTTCGCGAAGTCATGACGAACCTCGGTTGGATCCTCTCGTTCGCCGCCGGAAGTGACATCGCCCGCGTCATCGCGCCTCACGTCCTTCCATCACCGGGCGACACGCGCAGTGAGGGCGAGCGACTCCGTGATTTCGACCGCGTCCTTGCCGGCCTCCCCAGACAACAAGCGTATTTCTGGGCCCGATCGCATGCTGCTATTCCCGTCCGTGCGCTCGATCAGCCCGACCCCGGCGCTGCCATCGGGCTCACCCGCGCGGAGATTCAGCGTCATTACGACAACCTCCTCGTGCAGCCTTCGACAATCGGTGTTGACGAAGCTCGAGCCGTCGTGGACGCAGAACGTGATCGCTCCACCGACGCACGAAAGAAGAAGGCAAAGCGCTCCGCCAAACCGAGCGACTTTTTCGAGGACGAGGAGGATTCAGAGTGAAGGGTTGGCACTGGGCAGTTGTGGCCGGGTTGTACATGCTCGCGCTTCCCGTGTTCCTCGTGCGCTGGCTGCTCGGTTTACCGCGCATGATCAACACGATCGACACGATTCAACGCGGCTGGGTGGACTGCCGGCACTGCGGTACGCGCAACGTCCTCAACCGGCTTTCGGAGTGCCCCAGCTGCGGGCGTCGCGAGTACGGCTCCGTGCTCGCGTGCAACTGTGGTGCGCGGTTCTTCGCGATTCAGTGCGATGGCTGCGGCGTGACGATTTCGATCTGAGCGATACGAACATGAACAGAATTGAGCGACGAAAGGAGGGAGGCTCCACCGTTCACCACGACACCGGGTGCAACTTCGGTTTCCCATTAACCCCAACGACCATGACGCGTATCGAATCCATCTCCCGCTCCGTGGCACGAACCACGGAATTCGGCTGGCTCGACATTCCGCAACACGCAATCGACGCACTGGTTCGGTCCATCTCTGATTGTCACACCGTGTCATTCGAGGTGCTCGAACACTCCACCGAGGAGTCGTGTCCGCAGGTTGCCGAGATCGGCCCCCACTACCGCCTCCGTCTTACCGGTCCCCGGGAAGCGCTCGCGGATGCTGCAACTGACGTCGACAACGCGTTCCTCGATCTCATTCG
>JAMPYE010000666.1 GCA_023700825.1 Thermoanaerobaculia bacterium
AACTCGAACGCGGCGCGGATGATCCGCTCCGACCCCTTGCGCGTGTTGATCTTCGTCGAGATGGCGAACTGGTCGCCGGCGAGCTTCGCAAACGGCGCGAACGGCTTCGAGAGCTTCGCGAGAAGTGCCGAGAGCTCTTCGGGCACCGGCGAGAACTCGACGCCGGCGTAGAGGTCTTCGGTGTTCTCGCGGAAGACGACGATGTCGATCCCTTCCTTGAAGTTCAGCGCGTTGCCTGCGTAGGCCTTGCAGGGGCGCAGCGATGTGTAGAGGTCGAAGGTCTGCCGCATCCGGACGATCGGCGAGCGGTAGATGAGCCCCTTGCCGCGGAGCTCGGGGACGAGCTCCGCCTCGGCGGCCTTGACCGGCTTGGACGTGATCGCGCCGAACATCGACGCGTCGACCGAGTTGAGGAGGTCGATCGTCCGCTGCGGAAACGCGTCGCCCTCCCGGCACCAGAACTCCCAGCCGATGTCTCCGTGGATGTACTCGGCGTCGAACTCGACCGCGTCGAGAACGATGCGCGCCGCTTCGAGAACCTCGATCCCGACACCGTCGCCGGGAAGCCATGCGATTTTGTACGTCATTCTTCTCTCCGAGTGATGGCCGAGTCGTTAGTGGTTAGTCGTTAGTGGTTAGTAGAACGACGCCGGCCCGCTGTTTTCTTGTCCTGGTGTGTATGTTGGTGAGGGATCCCCGTGGTCGGCCGCTCGTCTCTAACTAACGACTAACGACGAACCACTAACGACTAACCGGCCATCAGCCTCTGCCGCGTATACGCGATCAGTCCGCCCGCTTCGACGATCGCCTGCCGCGACTGCGGGAGGGCGACGACGGCGAAGCTCTTGCCGGTGGTCTTGTTCACGACCTTCTCGGTGTAGATCTCGAGCTCGTCGCCTTCGCTCGCCTCGAGGTCGGGAACGGTGACCGTGCGAAGTCCGAGGTTGATCGAGTTCTGCAGGAAGATGCGCGCGAAACCGCGGGCGACGATCGTCAGCTCGTAGCCCTTCAGCGTCGACGCGGCCTGCTCACGCGACGAGCCGCAGCCGAAGTTCTTGCCGGCGACCAGGGCGCTCCCCTTCGGGATCGCGCCGCTGTTCAGCCCCTTGTTGAGGCCTGAGATGTCGGCGAAGGCGAACTGCGGCGTCTCGGTCGGGAGGACCGTCGCCATGTAGCGGCCGGGGTAGATGACGTCGGTCGAGACGTCGTCACCAAGCGTCCAGGCAACCTTCGTCAGCAGGAGCGGGGAACTCGAAGTGGATGGCTGCGTCATGGTGGGAGTCTCCTTTCGGGGGACGCGTGATGTGTCCGGTCAGCGCACTGGCTGCGGCAACGGCGGGGGAGCAGAGGTAGACCTGTCCCCTGGGGTTGCCCATGCGTCCGAGGAAGTTGCGGTTGGTCGTCGAGAGGGCGACTTCACCGTCGCCGAGGGCGCCCTGGTGGACTCCGAGGCAGCAGCCGCAGCCGGGGTTCATGACGACTGCGCCGGCCTGCACGAGGTCGTTGAGGACGCCGCGCTTCATCGATTCCTTGTAGATGCGCCAGGAGGCGGGGAAGACGAGCATCCGGACGCCCTCGGCGATCTTGCGGCCGCGGAGGATCGTCGCCGCAACCGCCAGGTCGTCGCCCCGGCCGTTCGTGCAGGAGCCGATCACGATCTGGTCGACCTTCGTCCCTTCGACGACGTCGATCGTCTTCACGTGGTCGACGGTGTGCGGGCAGGCGATCTGGTAGGTCAGCTGGTTGGCGTCGATCTCGACGACTTCCGAGTAGACCGCGTCGGCGTCGGGGCCGGTGAGGTCGATGTCACCCTGCACGTGCGCGACGTCGCGCAGGTAGCGGACGGTCTCGTGGTCCGCCGGGACGATCCCCGCCGTGGCCCCGGCCTCGACCGCCATGTTGCAGAGGACGAGGCGGCCGGAGGTCGGAAGCTCCTGGATCGCCTCCCCGTGGAACTCGAGCACCTTGAAGTTCGCCCCCTCGGCCGAGATCTTCCCGATGAGGTGGAGGATGAGGTCCTTCGCGGAGACGAACTCGGGGAGCGAGCCGGTCACGACGACCTTGATCGTCGCCGGGACCTCGACGTTGAACGCCGTGCCGAGGGCCCAGACGCTCGCCATCTCGGTGGCGCCGATGCCGAAGGCGAAGGCGCCGAGCGCGCCGTGCGTCGTCGTGTGGCTGTCGGTGCCGACGACGACCGCACCCGGACGGACGTAGCCGTTCTCGGGGAGGATCTGGTGACAGATGCCCCCCTGGTCGGATCGGATGTCGTGGAACTTCGTGATCCCCTGGCTCGCGACGAACTCGCGGATCTTCTTCTGGTTCGTCGCCGTCTTCGCGCTCTCGGCCGGAACGCGGTGGTCGAGGATGATTGCGATCTTCGACGGGTCCCAGACGTTGGCTTCGCGTCCGGTCCCTTCGAAGACTTCCTTGAACTGGTTCATGACGAGCGCCGCGTTCTCGTGCGACATCGCCAGATCGACGCGCGGTTCGACGACGTCGCCGACGCTGACGGACGGACGTCCGGACGCGCGGGCGAGGATCTTTTCCGCGATGGTCATACCCATGGCTAGAGTCCTCCGGGGCGCGATCATAGGAAGCGGGGGAGGAGGAGTCGGGCGGCGGGGTCACTTCGTCATGGGTGATTC
>JAMPYE010000667.1 GCA_023700825.1 Thermoanaerobaculia bacterium
ACCCGATCTACTCCCAATCCTAGTCCTCCCGCAGCCTCGGGCCCGCTCATCGCCTTTTGCCTCTCGCCTTTCGCCTGCCTTCGCCGGTACCCGATCTACTCCCAATCCTAGTCCTCCCGCAGCCTCGGGCCCGCTCATCGCCTTTCGCCTCTCGCCTTTCGCCTGCCTCTGCCGGTTAGAATGATCGCGGCGCACTCCTCCAAATGATCGGCGCGAAACTGGGTGATCGGTACGAGATCGTCGGCGAGCTGGGGCACGGCGGTATGGGCGTGGTCTACCGCGCGCACGACCCGCTGCTGAACCGTGACGTGGCGGTCAAGATCATCCCGCCAACGCTGCTCACCCCGCAGTCCGAGGAGCGGTTCCGGCGCGAGGCGCAGCTCGTCGCGCAGATGGACCATCCCGCGATCGTTCCGATCTACGACATCGGCACGGACGAGGGGGCGCTCTTCTTCGTGATGCCGGTGGTTCGCGGAGAGAACCTCCGCTCGTTCCTCCGCAAGAAGCTCAAGAGCCTCCGCGATCTCCTCGAGATCGGAATCCGCGTCGCCGAGGCGCTCGAGTACAGCCACTCGCACGGCGTCGTCCACCGCGACGTGAAGCCCGAGAACATCATGGTCTTCGAGGAGGACGGACTGTTGCGCGTTCGCGTGATGGACTTCGGCCTCGCCCGGACCACGACGACCGGACGCATCACGCAGACCGGCGCGCTGATTGGAACGGCGCACTACTTCAGCCCGGAGCAGCTCGCGGGAGTCGACATCGACTCGCGCACCGACGTCTACTCGCTCGGCACGGTGCTCTACGAGTGCGTGTCGGGACACCCGCCCTTCACCGGCGAAATGCAGGCGGTGCTCTACCGGATCGCGCACGAGATCCCGCCGTCGCTTCGCGCGCAGGGGGCGCTGATCCCCGAGGAGCTCGAGGACATCGTGATGCGGGCCCTTGCGAAGGACCCGTCGAAGCGCTACCAGCGCGCGACGGATCTCGCGGTCGCGCTCGAGCACTTCCGCTCGCGTCTCGGCAGCGAGCAGCAGGACAAGGCGTTCCAGATCTCGCGGGCGATCACCGCTCAGTACGCTCGCCCGCCGGTGTCGCGCTTCGTCGGGCGCGAGAAGGAGCTCGTCGACATCCAGCGCAGGCTCCACTCGGCGCTCGAGGGCGAGTGCCAGTTCGTCGTTCTCGGCGGAGAGCCGGGGATCGGCAAGAGCCGGCTGCTCGAGGAGATCGAGAACCTCGCGAGAGCGCGGAGAATCCGCGTGCTGCACGGCAGGTTCATCGAGCAGGATCGCACGTTCCCGTACCAGGGATTCGTCGAAGTGCTCCAGGAGTATTTCCGCGGAGGCGAGACGCACTCGTCGGCGGAGCACCCCGACTTTTCGGACCTGGGGCACGAGCTGATCGCGCTCTTCCCCTCGCTCGGCGAGATCAGCGCGTTGCGCTCGGGCTCGAAAGGCGCGACGGGAGCGGATGGCGCGAAGATCGACGATCGCACCTACGTCTACGAGCTGATCGCGCGCACGTTGACGCGCATCGCCCAGGGGCGTCCGCTGGTGCTCGTGCTCGAGAACCTCCATGCCGCCGAGACGTCGATCGACGCGCTCGCCTACGTCGTTCGCAGGCTGGGGCCGACGCCGACGCTCGTGACGGCGACCTATCGCAACACCGAGGTCGAGAGGCGCCACCCGCTCGTGCGAATGATCGAGGGCTTCAGCGACGACCCGCGGTTCGCGCACATCGTGCTCGAGCCGCTGTCGCCCGAGGACCACCGCCTGCTCGTGCAGTCGATGATCGGAGCCGAGCCCGTATCGGACAGCCTCGCGCAGCGGCTCTACGAGTCGACGGAGGCGAACCCGTTCTTCACGAAGGAACTCGTGCGCTCGCTCCTCGACTCGGGCGGCATCGCGAAGTCCGACACGGGCGAGTGGAGCCTGTCGCGGCAGATGACGATCGCGGCCGACGCGCTTCCCGAGACGATCCAGCAGACGGTCGAGCGGCGCGTCGAGCGCCTCTCGGAGGCGCTGCGCGACCTGCTCTCGATCGCGTCGGTACTGGGGAAGACGTTCGAGTTCCGCGATCTCGAGGAGCTTGCCGAGGGAATCGAGATCGAGGACGCGGTCGATCTGCTGATCCACGAAGGCCTGCTGGAAGAGGCGAAGGAGTCGCGTGGCGGCGACATGCTGACGTTCTCGAGCGGCATCGTGCGCGACGTTCTCTACGGAGCGCTCTCGCGCCGCCGCCGCAAGTCGCTCCATCGCCGCTATGCCGAGTTGCTCGAGGCGCGGAACGCCGGGCGTCTCGAGCGTGTCTATCCGCAGCTCGTGCATCACTTCTCGGAAGGTGACGTCGCGGAGAAGACAGTCGAATACGGGCTCGAGCTCGCCCGTCGCTCACTCGACGCATACACGCCGGAGCGCGCGGTGCGTGTCATCCGCACGGTCATGGAGTTCCTCGACGACGATTCCGCGGCCGGTGCCGCGAGCGAAGGGGAGGCCAGGACGATCCTCGCATCGGCGCAGCGGATGCTCGGAAACCTGGAGGCCGCGCTGCGCGAGGCCGACCAGGCGGTGCGCGTGCTGGAAGTCGCGGCGCCGCGCCGTGCCCCGCAGGCGATGCTGCTGACCGCCGAGATCGCGTGGCAGGCCC
>JAMPYE010000073.1 GCA_023700825.1 Thermoanaerobaculia bacterium
CGTCTCGAGGATCGAGCCGGAGAATTCGTGCTCGACGAGACGGCCGAGCTCGGGCTCGAGTGGCTTGAGGTCGAGGGTGATGACGGGCCGGTCGGTGTTCTCGGCGAGGCGGGTGATCAGGCCGTGGCCGATCTCTCCGCTGGCGCCGGTGATGAGGGCGGCAGGTTTACGCAGCAAGCAGTGCCTCCAGCGCCGGAAGGCGCGGGGAAACGTTATCAGATTCGAAGGCCACGCGAGCCTTCGGTGCGATGCGCCCGGAGCCGGCGCGTAAG
Organism: Thermoanaerobaculia bacterium; assembly: GCA_023700825.1. GTDB lineage: Bacteria > Acidobacteriota > Thermoanaerobaculia > Gp7-AA8 > Gp7-AA8 > JACPDH01. The sequence goes on from JAMPYE010000073.1 coordinate 273, forward strand.
ACGCGCGGCTCCGGGCGGTAAGGATCAGACGATCTCTTCTCTCGCGGTCAGTGGGATCCGGCCGCTCCGGCGTCGATTCCCTTGAGGTGTTTGTCGAACCAGAGGATCGAGTGGCCGGTCTGCAGGACTCGATTGTCGCGCTTCTGCGCGCCGTGCCCCTCGTCGGCGAAGATGACGAGACCCGTCGGGATCCCCTTCTTCGTCGCCGCTTCGTACATCTGGATCGCCTCGCCCACGGGAACGCGCGGGTCGGAGGCGCCCTGGATGATGAGGAGCGGGTCCTTCAGCTTGTCGATGTAGGTCGTCGACGAAAGCGCGACGAGGGCTTCCATGTCCTTCTCGAGGTCTCCGTACTCGGAGGCGCGGAGGATCCGCCGGTACGGGGCGGTGTTCTGCAGAAAGGTGACGAGGCTCGAGATGCCGACGTTCGAGACGCCGGCGTCGAACGCGCCGGCGAACTTCGTCATCGCCATCAGCGTGGCGTAGCCGCCGTAGCTGCCGCCCATGACGCCGACCTTCGGCGCCTTGCCGTTCGCCGCGAAGGCGCTGCGCGCCCAGGTGGCGGCATCCTCGATGTCGGTGAGGACGGCGAGACGCTTCGGGCCGTTGTCGGCGTTGAGCCACGCCTTGCCGTAGCCGTCGCTGCCGCGGACGTTAGGCTCGACGAGCACGTAGCCCGCGTCGATCCAGAGCTGCGCCGCGGGGGAGAACCCGGGCGTCGCCTGCCCCTCGGGGCCGCCGTGGAAGAGGACGACGACGGGGCACGGCGCCGGGTCGCAGTTCTTCGGCCGGCGGACGAACGCCGGAATCTTCACGCCGTCGCGCGCCGGGTAGTACTCGAGCTTCGCGACTGCGAACGCGCTCGTGTCGACTTCCGGCGTGCTCGGCGCGACCCACTTCGTGAGCGTCTTCGCCGTCCAGTCGTAGACCCAGCTCTCCGGCGGGGCGACGGCCGTGCCGATCGCGAAGACGGTGTAGCGGCCGTCGGGCGAGGTGGAACCGAAGAAGTACTGGTCGGCAGGCGGGAGCTTCGGCAGCTCGAGCGGCTTGAAGGTGTTCGCGTCGAGGACGTGGATCCTCGAGTAGCCGCCCTCGTTGACGCTGTAAAAGATCTTGGTCTTCTTCTCGTCGAGGCCGCCGCGCGAGACGTCCCACTTGATCTCGGGGCTGATCGGCGTCCACTTGCCGCCTTCGTAGACGTAGGCACGGCGGAACTCGCCGAACTCCGGAGTGACGACGAGGAGCTGTCCCTCTTTCGCGCCGTACTGCGCACGGAACTCGCCCGGCTTGTCGACGCCGAGGATCGCGGTCTTGGTCTTCTTCGCGGGGTCCCACTCCCAGTACTCGCCGGTCATGGAACCGGTCGCCTTGTAAAGAAGGAGGCGGCCGTCGTTGCGGTAGTCGGCGATGCCCCAGAGGCCGGGCTCGTCGAAGACGACTTCCTTCGCGCCGGTGGCGAGCTCGTAACGATAGATCACGTATGCGTTGGGCTTGACGTCGTTGGCCCGGAAGTAGATCCAGCGGCCGTCGGCGCTGACGAACTCGAACGAGGTCTGCACCTTCGGCAGATGCTGCACGACCTTCATCGCGCCGCCTTCGGCGGGCATGAGGTAGAGCCCCGGGTTCTCCTCGCCCTTGCGGTCGCGCGAGAGGACGAGCGTCTTTCCGTCGGGGGTGATGTCCGCGAGCGAGGTGCGGTCCTCTCCGCCGGTCACCTGGATGGGGAAGGTGTTAGGGCCGTCGAGGCGCCAGACCTGCGCGGTGCCGGTGACGGTCCAGCTGAAGTAGAGGTGCTTGCCGTCGGGGGAGAGCTGACCGCCGCCCGGCGAGCGGACGTCCATGAAGTTCTGGATCTTGCGCGAGAGCTCTGACGGGAGCGGACCGGGCGCAAATTTCGCCAGGAGCTCGGCCGGGACGCTGTCGGCGCCGTGACCCTGGTAGGCGGTCTGCGCGAAGACGGCGGGAGTGACGAGAAGAGAGAGAAGCACGACGAGGGAGAGCAGGTTTGCGGAACGCTTCACGATTGTTTTCCTCCAGTCGACCGCAGGGAGGAGGCGGGAGCTGGGAGCGCCGAAGCCTCGACACCCCATCCGTCCCCGATTCCGAGCCGGGCCGACAGCAGAGAGACTATGACGGATTAGGCGCCGTCAGGGAAGTGACGAACGACGGTTCGTGGCCGGTTCGGAGTCACAAGGGGGAGTGGCGGGAGGGGGGAGGTCGTCACTCTTTGTGTGGCGCAGACACTCCTGTCTGCGCGCGGCGCGAAGCGCCGTCCGTGTGGAGGCGGCGGACCGGAGTCTAGAGGTCGCCTTCGGCGACGCGCAGGCAGGAGTGCCTGCGCCACATCGCGCCCTCCCGAAGCTCACTCCTTCGGGCGCGGCTTGCGCGGGAGCATCTCTTCTCGGTTCGCGGCGTGGACGAGGATCGTCGCGACGACGACGGCGGCCTGGCGCATGTCGTCGGAGTGGAGGTGGTCGAAGGTGTCGAGATTCGAGTGGTGTGTCTGCGAGAAGTAGTCCATCGGGTCCTGGATGAACTGGAATCCCGGGATGCCGACCCTGTCGAACGGCACGTGGTCGGTGCTGCCCGTCTGCTGGAGCGAGACGGTTGAGACGCCGAGGTCACGCAGCGGCTCGATCCACGCCTCGAAGATCGGCCGCGCGGCCGAGTTTTCCTCGAGGTAGATGCCACGGATCTTCCCGCCGCCGTGGTCGGCGTTGAAGTACGCGCTCACCCTCGCGTGTGCCGGCTTGAAGCTCAGCGGCCCGGTCTTCGCCCGGAGGATGGACGGCTTCGTCCATTCCGACTCGGGCCACGGTGGCCGCGAGGCGAACTGCTGGTCGACGTAGGCGAAGCTGCCGAGGAGCCCCTGCTCCTCTCCGCTCCACAAGGCGATGCGGATCGTGCGCTTCGGCTGGATGCCGAGAGCTTTCACGATGCGGACGGCTTCCATCATGATCGCGACGCCGGCGGCGTTGTCGGCGCCGCCCGTGCCGGACTGGTAGCTGTCGAGGTGCGCGCCGGCGATGACGAGCTCGTCAGGCTTGCCGCGCCCCGGAATCTCCGCGATGACGTTGAACGCCATGCCGTCGCCTTCGTGGAAGGTTGCGCCGACGTCGAGGCGCAGCCGGACCGTCTCGCCGGCGTCGACGAGCCGGACCAGTCGGTTGTAGTGCTCGGTCATCACCAGGACGGCGGGGATCTTCTTCGGCGAGGCGTCGACAGGCTCGCCGCCCCGGGGGACGCGGAGAATCCCGCCGTCGCGCGAGCCGACCTCGAGGATGCCGAGCGCACCCTCCTCGACGAGGAAAGCGTCGAGCGCGTCACGGAAGGCGACGCGATTGCGGAGCTTCTCGGGCCACTCGTCGACGTCCTTCTCCTTCGGAACGGGGAAGAGGCCTTCGGCGCGGAGCTCCTCGTCGCTGTAACGCCGGAACGGCACCTTCTCGTTAGGCTCGACGCCGCGCGCGGGCGAGACCAGGACGAACTTTCCCTTGAATTTGCCTTTCTCCTTCGCGAGCTCCTCGGGGATCGTCGCGACGATGCGCACCGCGTCTCCCTCGACCGGGCCCTTCGTGCCCGGCGTCCATCCCTGTGGAATCGCGACGAGGCTCTGCCCGCTCTCGCCCGTCAGGTCGAGCGCGCAGCGCGACCACGACCATCCGCGGCCGAAGCGATACGGCTCGAGGCGCGCGTTCGCGAGGCCGAGCTTCGTGAGCGTCTCCAGCGTCCACGCGTTCGCCGTGGCCATCGCGGGAGAGCCGGTGAGGCGGGGCCCGATGCGGTCGGTGAGGTGCGCCGCGAACGACATGACCTGCGAGCGGCGAAACCCCTCGTCGCGGATCCGCGTCACGAGATCGAGATCCACCGGCTCCGAGGCGCCGGCTGCCGCGGCTGCGAGTTGCGTTGCAAGAACGAGGGTTGCGATTCGCATCGTGCTGGTTCTCCGCTGAAAGGTTCTACCGGGTCGGGAGAGTATCCCACGGACGGTGAGCCCGATCGGCGCCCGAAACGAAAATCGGGACCGGAGCGCTCAGCTCGCGGGCTCGGATCGATCCGCGTCGGTCACGGCGATGATGCCGATGACCTCGCCGTTCTCGTCCACGAGCGGGGCGACGTGGAGAACGAGACGGATCACCGAGCCGTCCCTGCGACGGCGCCGGACCTTCGCGCCGACGATGCGCTCTCCGCGGAGCACGCGATCGCGCAGCTCGGTGAACTGCTCCAGGTTCGTCTCGTCGACGATGCGGTTCGGCGCGGCGAGCACGTCTTCCGACGTCCATCCGAACACGCGCTCGGCGGCGGCGTTCCACATGCGGAAGTGACCTTCGAGATCGAGCTCGAAGATCGGGAGCGGCGATGCCGCGAAGATCTGGCGGATGTGCTCCTCGGCGTGCCGGAGCGCGCCGCCGGCGTGGCGCCGCTCGATGGCAATTCGCGCCAGCGACGAGGCGAGCTCGATCACCCGGATCTCCGCCGGCTCCGGCTTCCGGCGCTCGCGGTAGTAGATGGCGAAGGTGCCGAGGAGGCTGCCCGAGTTCGAGAGGATCGGGTTCGACCAGCAGGACGCAACTCCGCAGCGGGAAGCGAGCTCCCGGGAGTGCTCCCAGAGCGGATCGCTGTGGATGTCCTCGACGACGACGAGCTCGCGACGGAAGGCAGCGGCCGCGCAAGGGCTGCCTCCTTCACCGATGAAGCTCCCGTCGATCGCGCGGTTGTACTCGTCGGGAAGCCCCGGCGCGGCGCCTGGATGCAGGGTGGTGCCGTCGTTGCCGACGAGAAGGATCGAGCAGACCGCGCCCGGCGCGGCGCGCTCGATCATGGCGACGATCGCGTTCAGGATTCGATCGAAAGGCTCGTCGCCCGCGATCATCCTGAGCACGGCGTTCTGGGCCTCCAGCAGGTCGCGTTGCCGTCGCGCATCGGCCTCGGCGCGCTTGCGCTCGGTCACGTCGTGGACGATGGAGAAGAGCAGGCGCTTTCCCGCGAGGGCGACGGGCCCGCTGTAGATCTCCACGTCGCGAAGCTCGCCGCTCGCGAGACGGTGCTGGAACTCGAAGTGCGATTCCTTTCGCGACTTCGCGCTCTCCAACGCCGCGCGGACTTCGCCGACCGGCGCCGGGTTGATGTCGTGGATCGACATGCGGAGCAACCGCTCGCGCGAATAACCGTAGAAATCCGCGGCCGCGGGATTGGCGTCGATGATGCGTCCGGTGACCGGGTCGAGGATCAACTTGATCGCGTTGTTGTTCTCGAATAGCGCGGCGAACAGACGCTCGCGCTCCCGCTGCGACTCCTCGACGGCGAGCCTGTCGCTGACGTCGCGCAGCGAGGCGACGACCAGGTCCCGCTCGCCGCGGAGTGCCGAAAGATGGAGCTCGCCGGGGAAGGGGCGGCCCTCGGGACGGCGGACGGTCGCCTGCATCACCGCGCGCTCGCCGCTCTCGATGATCTCGTCGAAGCGGCGCTCGAGAAGCGCACGGTCGACATTCGCGAGGAGCTGGTGAAGGGCCGAGGAGAGCAGCGCCTCGCGCGACATGCGGATCATTGCGGTCGCCGGCTCGTTCGCGTCGACGATCTTCATCGTTTCGCGATCGATGAGCAGGATCGCATCCGCCGAGGTGTCGAGCGCGGCGCGGAAACGCCGGAGCCCTTCGGTCGCGGCGACGCGATCCGAAATGTCCTTGATCACGCCGATGTACCGGGCCTGCGCATCGTCCGGCGACTGGAAACTGGAGAGCGTGACGTGGACGGGAACCGGGGTGCCATCCTTCCGCAGGAAGTACTTCTCGAACGAAAGCGTCGGCACCTCTCCGCGCTGGAGCTTCCCGAGGAGAGCGACGTTCATCTCGAGGTCGGCGGGGCGCGTGAACTTCCGGAAGCTCGCGCCGACGAGCTCGTGCTCCTCGTAGCCGAGGATCTCGGCGAACTTGCGGTTGACGCGGAGGTAGACACCCTGCCCGTCGGCGATGCACATGCCGACCGCCGCCTGTTCGAAGGTGATGCGAAAACGCAGCTCGCTCTCACGAAGAGTCCGCTCCGCCTCGCGAACGGCGGTGACGTCGAACATCACGCCGCGCAGAACGTCGGGGCGCCCGTCGCGGGCGACGACCGTGACGATGTCCCGGATCCAGACGAGCCGGCCGTCTCGCGCGACCATCCGGTACTCGAACGAGTGGTTCTCCATCCGCTTCGTCGCATCGGCGCAGTAGGAGACTGCAGTATCGCGATCGGACGCGTAGATGTGAGCCGGCCAGAATCCCGTCGTGTACCACGCCTCCCGCGGATAGCCGAGGAGCGATTCGGCGCGTTGGCTCACGAAGCTGAAGTTCGTCGTGCAGGCGTCGGCCTCCCAGACGATTCCGTCGACGCCGTCGACGAGCGCTTCGAACTCGGTGCGCGAGTGGCTCAGGGCACGGCTCGCCTGGTCGAGCCCGCTCAGGTCCTCGTGCGAGATCATCGCCGCGCGCTCGTCGCCCAGATCGAGCGGGGTGACGTGCGTCCGGAAGTGAAGGGGCATGAGGCCCCCTTCACGGCGGTGATCGATGCTTGCCGACTGCCGCTTCCCGGCGAGGACGTCGCGAAGGGCGAAGATGAAGGTATCGATGCTCGACGGAGGCTCGCCTGCCGTTGCGCGGAGGACCGACTCGTAGAGGCTTCCGGGTGCGATGAGCGCAGGGTCGGTGCAGTTCTCTCGCGTGAACTCCCGCCACGCGCGGTTCGCGGCGACGATCTTCCCGTCGCGGTCGACGATGCAGACGTGGGTCGAGAGGGCCTCGATCGCTGCCTGCGCGAGCCGTCCTTGGTCTGGAGCTCCAGAGTCTGCCATGCGAGTTCGGTGGCGCCGGGGGCGGCGGCGCGCCAGCCATTATGTCAAGCTTCTCGCTCGCCGTGTGCCCCACGACACCGATGGCGGCGCATTACCACATCATGCCGAGCTGCAGACGCGCGGCCTCGCTCATCATTGCGCGGTCCCAGACCGGATCGAAGACGACCTCGATGTTCGCGTCGCGCATGCCCGGGATCGCCAGGAGCTTGATCCGCACGTCGCCGGCGAGCACCGGGCCCATGCCGCAGCCGGGCGCGGTGAGCGTCATCTTGATATGGACGCGCCACGCTCCGGGCTCGCCTTCGACTGGAAGGACGTCGCACAGGTAGACCAGCCCGAGATCGACGATGTTGACGGGGATCTCGGGGTCGTAACAGGTGCGGAGCTGGTCCCAGACGAGCTTCTCGAGGTTGTCCTTGTTGACGTCGCCATCGATGTGCGGCGTCTCGGTCGGCTCCTTGCCGATCGCAGCGACCTCGCGGCCGGAGAGACGGACCATGACCCCCCGATCGGTGACGAGGGTGTACGAGCCGCCGAGCGACTGGGTGACGGTCGCCTCGGTGCCCTCTTCCAGGGTCACCGGCTCGCCGCTCGGGATCATGACTGCTGCTGCGCTCGTCGAGAGTTTGACGCGTTCGTACATGGCTCGTTTTCCGTTCCTGGGTTCGTTCCTCGGCGCTCACGCGCCGAGCTAACCATCTGTTCGCCGCTTCGCGGCTGAGTCTCTTGCGCTGCTGATTGCCCGGGCCTGTCTTTGCCTGCTTTGACCTTTGGCCTATGCCCTTTGGCCTGTCATTCCGTCGTCGCTTTCGCTTCGCCCGCGAGCGCGCCGTGCAGCGTGTGCCACGGCAAGATCGCGCACTTCACGCGCGAGGGGTGCTCGCAGACGCCCTGGAAGGCCGCGAGCTTGCCGAGGGTCTCTTCGTCGAATTTCGACTCGCCGGTGATCATCGAGCGGAACAACTGGAAGACCGACTCGAACTCGTCCTTCGTGTGGCCCTTCGCCATCGAGGTCATGACCGACGCGGACGATTTCGAAATCGCGCAGCCGGCGCCGTGGAAGCCGACGTCCACAATTTTCTCGCCGTCGAGCTTCACGTAAAACCAGTAGTGGTCGCCGCAGAGCGGGTTGTACCCCTCGGCCGCCCGATCGGCGTCGTCGAGCTTCTTGAAATTCCTCGGGTTCTTGTTGTGATCGAGGATGATTTCCTGGTAGAGGTCGCGGAGGTCGTTCATTTTTGGGCTGTTAGTTTTTAGTTGTTAGTTGTTAGACAGGCACGGCGACGGCGTTTGTGGGTTCGTCGCCAGGACTGGCGGACACTTCAGTTGATTCGAAAATAACCGCGTGGTTCATTCGACGACAGTCGGTGTCTTTACTTTTCATCGACGCTCCTGGCTGCCTGTCTAACAACCAACAACTAACAACTAACAACTAACAACCAACAACCCCCTACCCGAAGATCTCCACCACATGCTCGATCGCGCGGACGAGCGCGTCTACTTCGTCTTTCGTGTTGTAGAGGGCGAACGAGGCGCGGGCGGTCGCGGGAACGCCGAAGCGGTTCATCGCGGGCTGCGCGCAGTGGTGTCCGGTGCGGATCGCGACGCCTTCCTGGTCGACGATCGTGCCGATATCGTGCGGGTGCGCGGAGTCGAGAACGAACGAGATCACCGCGGCCTTGTTCGCGGCGGTGCCGACGAGGCGAAGCCCGGGGACCGCGGAGAGCTTCGCCGTCGCATAGGCGAGCAACTCGTGCTCCCAGGCCTCGACGTTCTCGATGCCGGCCGATTCGAGGTAGTCGATCGCGGCGGCGAGGCCGATCGCGTCGGCGATGTTAGGCGTACCCGCCTCGAACTTGTACGGGATCACGTTCCAGGTCGAGCGCTCGAGCGTGACCGAGCTGATCATGTCGCCGCCCCCCATCCAGGGAGGCATCGCCTCGAGCAGGGCGGCCTTGCCGTAGAGAATGCCGATGCCCGTGGGGCCGTACATCTTGTGGCCGGAGAAGACGTAGAAGTCGGCGTCGAGCGCCTGGACGTCGACGCGGAGGTGAGGAACCGCCTGCGCACCGTCGACGAGAACGAGCGCGCCGGCGGAGTGCGCCATCGCGATCATCTCGCGAACCGGGTTGATCGTGCCGAGGGCGTTGGAGACGTGGCCGATGGCGACGAGCTTCGTCTTCGCGGAGAGGAGCTCGCGGTAGGCGTCGAGCTCGAGCTCGCCCCGATCGTTGACGGGGATGACGCGCAGCGTCGCGCCGGTCGCCGCGCAGAGCATCTGCCACGGGACGATGTTCGAGTGGTGCTCGATGGTCGAGATGACGATCTCGTCGCCGGCCCTGACGTTCGCGTGGCCCCAGCTCTGCGCGACGAGGTTGATCGACTCGGTCGTGCCGCGGGTAAAGACGATCTCTCGGACTTCCTTCGCGTTGACGAAGGCGCGGACGCGCGAGCGGGCGCCTTCGAACGCCGCCGTGGCGCGCTCGCTCAGCTCGTGGACGCCGCGGTGGACGTTCGAGTTCTCCTGCTCGTAGTAGACGCGCATCCGCTCGAGGACCTGCCGCGGCTTCTGCGAGGTGGCCGCGTTGTCGAGGTAGACGAGCTGCCGCCCGTGAACCTTCGTCGAGAGGATAGGGAAGTCGTCGCGCAGGCGCGCGAGGTCGAGCGCGGTGGCGGCAGGGGTGGCGAGAAGCTCCGCAGGCGAGGCCATGGCTATCTCTCCGAGGCACCGGACGGCGCGGGGATCCGGCCGAGGAGTGCCGTTTCCAGACGTGACTTGAGCGTTTCGACCTCGAGGCGGCCGACGATCTCGGAGGCGAACGCGAACGTCAGGATTCCGCGCGCCTCGGTGCGGCCCACGCCGCGTGACTGCAGGTAGAAGAGCGCCTCCTCGTCGATCTGCCCGATCGTCGAGCCGTGCGTGCACTTCACGTCGTCGGCGAGGATCTCGAGCTGTGGCTTCGAGTCGATGATCGCCTCGTTCGAGAGGAGGAGGTTGTTGTTCGTCTGACGCGACGAGGTCTTCTGCGCGTCCTTGCGGACGACGATCTTGCCATCGAAGATGCCGCGCGAGCGGCCGTCGAGGACGCCCTTGTAAAACTCCTCGCTCGTCGCGTGAGGCTTCGCGTGGTCGATCACCGTGTGGTTGTCGACGTGCTGCGAGCCGCGGAGCACGAAGAGGCCGTCGAGCCGGCACTCGCTTCCCTCGCCGTCGAGCGTCGCGTGGATCTCGTTCCGGACGATGGAGCCGCCGAGCTGGATCGCGTGCGAGAAGACGCGGCTGTCGCGTGCCTGTTGAATCGAGGTCAGCGAGACGTGGAACGCGCTCTCGCTCTCGAGCTGCACGCGCGTGTGGTCGACGCGCGAGTTCTCTCCCGCGACGATCTCGGTCACGGCGTTGGTGAAATAGGTCGCCTCGCCGATCGAGACGTACGACTCGACGATCTTCACCTCGGAGGAACGGCCGGCGAGGACGACCACGCGAGGCGAGGTCATCTGCGGTGAGGCGTGCTGCGTCGAGACGAAAAGGAGATGGATGGGCCGGTCGATGACCTTCCCTTCGGGGATCGCGAGGTAGGCGCCGTCGTGCAGGAAGGCGGCGTTGAGCGCTGTGAAGGCGCCGTCGCGCGCGGCGAGGTGAGACGCGACGAGCTCCGCGCGCTCGGCGAGCATCGCCGCCAGGCTCCGCGCCGTGACGGCCGAAGGAACGAAGACGCGCGAGAGCGAGTCGGAGTAGTGGCCGTCGACGAACACCAGTTCGATCGCGGCCTCGCCGGCAAGCGACCAGGACTCGATCGCGGCGCGATCGATCAGCGCGGGCCGGCGCTCGGCGAGGCGGAACTGCATCCGCGCGATCGGCGCGACGTTGGTGTAGATCCACTCCTCCTGCTTCGTCGTCGGAAAGCCGAGCTCACGGAAGCGAGCGAGTCCGTCCGCGCGCAGCGTCTGCAGCGCGACGGGGCCGCCGGCGAGCTCCGCGTGGAGCGTCGCGATGCGGTCGACCGCGGAGTCGGTGGTTGCGAGGATCTCGGTCATGACCGCTCCGTTACGCCTTCGCGAGGGCCGCGGAAAACTCTTCCTCGACCCAGCCATAGCCCTTCTGCTCGAGCTCGTGCGCCAGCTCCTTGCCGCCCGACTTCACGATGCGCCCCTGGTAGAGAACGTGCACGAAGTCGGGGACCAGGTAGTTGAGCAGGCGCTGGTAGTGCGTGATCACGAGAACGCCGTGCTTCTCGCTCTTGAGGCGGTTGACCCCCTCGGCGACGATGCGCAGCGCGTCGATGTCGAGCCCCGAGTCGGTCTCGTCGAGGATCGCGAGCTTCGGGTCGAGCACGGCCATCTGCAGGATCTCGTTCCGCTTCTTCTCGCCGCCGGAGAAGCCCTCGTTCACCGAGCGGTTCAGCAGCTTGTCGTCGAGCTCGACGAGCTTCATCTTCTCGCGGAGGAGCTTGAGGAAGTCCATCGCGTCGAGCTCTTCCTCGCCGTGGTGCTTGCGGACCGCGTTGAGCGCGGCGCGGAGGAAGTAGGTGTTGTTCACGCCGGGGATCTCGACCGGGTACTGGAACGCGAGGAAGACGCCTTCGCGGGCGCGCTCCTCGGGGGCCATCTCGAAGAGGTTCTTCCCTTCGAAGAGCACCTCGCCGCCGGTGACTTCGTAGCCGGGGCGGCCGGCGAGGACGTTCGCCAGTGTCGACTTGCCGGAGCCGTTAGGCCCCATGATCGCGTGGACTTCACCGGCCTTGACCGAGAGGTTAAGGCCTTTGAGGATTTCTTTCTCCTCGACGCGGGCGTGTAGGTTTTTGATTTCGAGCATTTGTGCTTGTACCTGCCGGGTGTCTGGCTGGAGGTTGTTAGTTTTTAGTTGTTAGTTGTCAGACAGGCGGCGCAGCTCGTACAGCCAGCGCCTGAACCCATCAGATCAACTCAACCAATCCAAACAACTCCTCCTGATTTGCTTTTGCTGTCTGGCTGCTTCCGCAACCGTTGTTCTCATCGCTGCCTGTCTAACAACTAACAACTAACAACTAACAACTAAAAACCAACAACTCCCAATCAACCTACGCTGCCCTCAAGACTCACGCCCAGCAGCTTCTGCGCCTCCACCGCGAACTCCATCGGGAGCTCGCGGAAGACTTCGCGGCAGAAACCGTTGACGATCATCGAGACGGCATCCTCGGTGGAGATGCCCCGCTGCTGCATGTAGAAGAGCTGGTCCTCGCCGATCTTCGAGGTCGACGCCTCGTGCTCCATCGTCGCGGTCGAGTTGCGGACCTCGATGTAGGGGAACGTATGGGCTCCGCATTTGTCGCCGATGAGGAGCGAGTCGCACTGCGAATAATTGCGCGCGTTCTCGGCCGACTTCATGATCTTCACGGCGCCGCGATAGGCGTTCTGCCCGTGGCCGGCGGAGATCCCCTTCGACACGATCGTCGACCGGGTGTTCTTCCCGATGTGGATCATCTTCGTGCCGGTGTCGGCCTGCTGATAGTTGTTCGTCAGCGCGACCGAGTAGAACTCGCCGACCGAGTTGTCGCCCGCGAGGATGCAGCTCGGGTACTTCCAGGTGATCGCCGAGCCGGTCTCCACCTGCGTCCACGACAGCTTGGCGTTCTTCATCGCCTTGCCGCGCTTCGTGACGAAGTTGTAGATCCCGCCCTTCCCTTCCTTGTCGCC
>JAMPYE010000668.1 GCA_023700825.1 Thermoanaerobaculia bacterium
CGAACGCTCGCGAAGCCAAGGCCGCCCTGGAAGCGCTTCCGCTGCGTGACGCCGGGGTGGGACAACTCGCCGCGGCGAGCCGCGGGAGCGAACATCTTCGTCGGCTCGACCCCGGAGCTCTACGCGACCTGGCTCGCCGAGACTGCGCGACGGACGCGCGACGCGTACGAGGGTGACGAGCGCATCGTCTTCGTCAATGCGTGGAACGAGTGGGCCGAAGGCAATCACCTCGAGCCGGATCGGCTCTGGGGAAGGGCCTATCTCGAGGCGACGGCGGCGGCGCTGTCGAGCGCCGCGCCCCGCGATCCCCTCGCGCACTGATCACGCCTCGACGCGTCGACGCCTCGTTCTCTCGAGCGGGCTGGCGACGTAGAAACCGTCGTCGCTACTCGTGAACTCCCGCCGCGAGAGTCCGCGCCCCCCGCGCAACCATCGCCGGGGCAGCATGACGGTGAGACCGCACCTCTCGACGAGCAGGTCGTAGAGATCGCCCGAGCTCACGCCGAACAGCGTCGACGACTGCCGGAAGTGCTCGAAGACGACGAGCGGCCGGCATCGCCGCAAGGTCTGCAAGGCGCCTTCGATGACGAGTCCCTCGGCGCCCTCGACGTCGATCTTGATCAGGTCGACCTGCGCGCCCGCGGGGAGGATCGCGTCCAATCGCTCGGTCCTGACTCGAATCTCTTCGCGCTCCAGCTCACCACCCACCACGGCATCCCGCCGGCCCAGGCCGCTCAGACCAGGAACGCGCGGGAAGACGTAGAACTTCGCCTCGCCGGATCGGTTGCTCAGAGCGACCTCGAAAACGCGGGCCCCCGGGAAGAGTTCGCGGAGTCGCGCCACGAGACTTGGAATGGGTTCGATCGCGAAGTGGCGACCGTCGGGCGCCAGGCTCAGAAAATGCGCCAGGAGCTTGCCGCGGTGGCAGCCGACATCGACCGTGGAAGAGTCCGAGCGAAGCAGCGCGCTGGCGATCTCCAGCGTCTGCCGATCGAAGATCTCGTTGCGCACGACGATCCAGGCGGTTCGCTGCCCCCGGGCCCGCCTCAGAATCCACCGGAGGTGCGGTTCAAACGCCCGGTCCCTGATAGCTCGCGCGATCAGCTCTTGCACCGACGAACTCACGCCACGCTATCCTTCAGCATTCGGTTTCGAAGGTGCCCGCGCAAAGCTGCAGTAGCTGTAATTGGCGCGCCGACGACGGAATCCCCTACTGGCCACGGCGACCTCGTGCCATCAGAGTCAAGACCTCGTAGAGTCCACTCGCGAAAGATGACGTGAGGCGCGATACAAGATGAGAATCGCAGTCTGGCACAACCTGCCGAGCGGGGGCGGTGCACGCGCGCTTCACGACCAGATCATCGGACTCCTCGGTCGGGGTCATAGTCTTGAAGTCTGGTGCCCACCCGATGCCGATGACACATTCCTTTCTGTTCGGGATCTCGTACCTGTTCATGTCGTCCCGATCAATGAGGCCCAGTCGAGCCGGCGCACCTTGCTTCCCGGGGCGAGAGTTCGCTCGATGTATGAGACGCTGGCCAGTCTGCGCAGGATGGAAGAACATTGCAGCAACTGCGCGAGCTCGATAAATGCCGGCGGCTTCGACATCCTGTTGGCCCACCCGTGCAGGCACTTTCGCACCTCTGCGATTGGTCGCCATGTGAGCGTGCCGAGCTGTCTTTACCTTCAGGAGCCCAACCGATCGCTTTATGAGGCAGCGCCCAATCTCCCTTGGATCGCTGGGCCAGCGACTGCGCCGGGTGGGCCGCTTGCGCGATTGAAGGCCAAGCTCGGCGAGCACGCTGACCTTCGATCGCTCCGGGTCATGGCACGTGCGGAGCGTGACAATGCCGCGTCATTCGACCGCCTACTCGTCAACTCCTATTTCAGCCGCGAGAGCGTTCTGAGATCCTACGGACTGGATGCCGAAGTCTGCTACCTCGGCGTTGATACGGAAATGTTTCGACCACTTGGCGCTCCGAAGTCGCCATTCGTTCTGGGACTTGGCAGCATTCATCCAAGCAAGGGAATCGAGCTCGCGCTGCGGGCCCTTTCGACGATCTCGGAGAACTCCCGCCCTTCGCTCCGCTGGGTGGGAAACTTCAGCCTGCGCGCCTATGAGGATTCCGTGGTGCGGCTCGCGCGGGATCTCGGCGTGCGCGCAAGCTTCGAGGTCCTCCTGTCGGACGCCAAACTCGTGCAGACGCTCGGCGAGGCGGCAGCGCTACTCTGCACTTCCGAGCTCGAGCCATTTGGCTACGCTCCGCTGGAGGCCAATGCATGCGGAACTGCCGTCGTCGCAGTCGCTGAGGGCGGCTTCCGAGAGACAGTTCGGGATGGCGTGAACGGTTTTCTCGTGGCCAGGAGGGACCCGCAAGCATTTGGTGCTGCCGTTCGGCGGTTGACCGACGACCTCGGCGAGGCCCGGCGAATGGGGGAACTAGCTCGCGAGTACGTTCTGTCGGGCTGGACCCTTCCGCCCGCCATCATCCGTCTTGAGGACTGCTTGCGGGACTGCCTCGAGAGATCCGCGCAGGAGTAGGCCATCTCCTACCAGGGGAGAAGAATGAGCCGAATGACGAGAGTCAGCCCGCAATCCCTTTTGCGGGGGATCAGACAGCGGCGCTTCCTCCGAGA
>JAMPYE010000669.1 GCA_023700825.1 Thermoanaerobaculia bacterium
AGTCGCTCTTCGCGCGGTAGGGCCTGTCTCCCGCGGGCTTCGCGTAGGAGTCGCTCTTCGCGCGGTACGGCCTGTCTCCCGCGGGCTTCGCGTAGGAGTCGCTCTTTGCTCGGTACGGCCTGTCTCCCGCGGGCTTCGCGTACGAGTCGCTTTTCGCACGATACGGCTTCTTCTCTTGCTCCTCGCCGGTTGCGGGGGCGGCGCCTTCCTGGAAGCGGCTGTAGAAGGGCTTGTGGCCCGCCGGCTTCGCGGGCCGGTCGGCCGACGGGTACGGCTTGCGCGCCGGAGGCCCGCCGCGGTCGTCGCGGCTGTAGTTGCGCGGACGATCGCCTGCAGGTACCGCGCGTTTGTACTCTCGCGGTGCCGATGCCGCCTGCTCCGGCCTCTCGGCTCCAGCCTCCGGCCCGTCATCCCGGCGGCCTAACGGCGCTCCTTCGCGACGGATCCGGAACGACTTGCCGCGCAGCCTCGCGCTGGCGAGCTTCTCGATCACCATGGCGGCGACGTTCTCGGGGACGGAGACGATCGTCGACGTCTCGCCGATCTCGATCGGGCCGATGTCGCGGCCGGGGACGCCCGCTTCGTTCGCGATCGACCCGACGACGTCTGCCGGCCTGAGGCCGTGCTCGATTCCGAGCGCGATCGCGAGCCGCGCCTTCGGCTCGCTGCGCGAGTCGCGGAACGGCTTGCGCTCGGCGCCCATCGGCCGCTCGCGGCGTCCTTCGTCCTTCTTGTAGGCTCGCAGCCGCTCACCCGCGGTCGGCGCCATCGGGATTCCGGCTTTGCCCGGGTCGCCGGACTGCTGTTCCACTCGGCCCATGATCGGCGCCCTGCTCGGGGCTTTCCTGCCAGGAGCCGCCGCCCGCTCCACGTACTTCGCCTTGTTCTGTTTGAATTCCGATCGCATGTCGACCTGCGGCCGGACGGCCTGCTCTCGCACGACGGGCTCCGGCTTC
The DNA here is from genome assembly GCA_023700825.1 of Thermoanaerobaculia bacterium. Taxonomy (GTDB): domain Bacteria; phylum Acidobacteriota; class Thermoanaerobaculia; order Gp7-AA8; family Gp7-AA8; genus JACPDH01. The sequence continues at coordinate 957 of JAMPYE010000669.1, forward strand.
AACTCGAGCGACCGCGACCCGTTCGCGAGCCTGGCCGCGGCTGCCGCGACCTCCGCGATGTCGCGCCCGCTCTCTTCCGCGATCTCGCTCACGAGCGACGTGTAGAGCTCGAGATCCCCGTCCTCGAGGCTCTTCCGCACGCTCTTCTTGAAGACGGTGACCCGCTTCGCGTGGACGTCGGCGTGCGTCGGCATCCTCATCTGGGCGATGACGCCGCCGGTGAAGCGCTCGATGTCGCGCAGCATCTTCCGCTCCCTCGGTGTGACGAAGAGCGTCGCGACGCCGCTGCGTCCAGCGCGTCCCGTCCGGCCGATGCGGTGGACGTAGACCTCCTGGTCGTGAGGGATGTCGAAGTTGACGACGTGCTCGATCTGCTCGACGTCGAGTCCGCGTGCCGCGACGTCGGTTGCGACCACGACCTCGATCTGTCCCGCCTTGAGGCGGCGGATCACGCTCTCCCGCAGCGACTGCGTCATGTCGCCGTGCATCGCCTGGGCCGAGAAGCCGCGCGCCTCGAGCCGTTCCGCAAGCTCCGCCGCGCCGTTCTTCGTACGACGGAAGACGAGCGTCGCCTCGCTCGGCTCGAGCTCGAGGATCTTCGTCAGCACGTCGAGCTTCTGCGCTTCGTTCACGTTGATGAAGCGCTGCTCGATTTCCGGCGCCGCCATCGACTTGTGTTCGACCTCGATCTTCGCCGGGTCGCTGAGATGCCGCGACGCGATCCGCTTGATCTCCGGCGGCATCGTCGCCGAGAAGAGCGCCGTCTGCCGCGGGCTCTGGACCTTCGAGAGGATCAGCTCGACGTCGTCGATGAAGCCCATCCGCAACATCTCGTCGGCCTCGTCGAGAACGACCGTCCGCACCGCTTCGAGCTTCAGCGTCCCGCGTTCGAGATGGTCGATGAGGCGCCCGGGGGTGCCGACGACGATCTGCGCCCCACGCTCGAGATGGCGGAGCTGCAGGTACATCGGCGCGCCGCCGTAGACGGGAAGGACGGTGATCTGTCCCAGTCCTTTCGCGTAGGTATGAAACGCCTCGGCGACCTGCATCGCGAGCTCACGGGTCGGCGCGAGGACCAGAGCCTGCGTCTTCATCAGCTCCGGATCGATGTTCTGGAGGATCGGAAGCGCGAAGGCTGCCGTCTTGCCGGTGCCGGTCTGCGCCTGGCCGATGAGGTCGCGCCCCGCGAGCATCACGGGGATCGTCTTTTCCTGGATCGGTGTCGGGGCCTCGTAGCCAAGGGCGGTGAGTGTGGAGAGTATTTCGGCGCGCAGGCCCAGACTCTCGAAAGGTGCACGGGATTCTTCGTTCACGGTTCTTCTTCCTTGCGGTGCCCCCGGTTTGGAGACTCAGAGCCATCATGCGCCTTTTGAACGACATGCGATAGGTGAAAGACGGGCGCGAAGGCGAAAGGCGAGAGGCGAAAGGCGATGAGCAGGCAAAGGCGGGCAGAAGGTGAAGGATGGAGCGAGAAGAGGAGGACTGCAGCGCGAAGAGGGTTAACACGGGAGTTTCGGGCCCGCTGCGATCGCCGGCACCCGAACTACTCGCAATCCCAGGCGTCTCGCAGTCTCGCGCCTGCTCATCGCCTCACGCCTCTCGCCTTTCGCCTGCCTTCGCCGGTACCCGATCTACTCCCAATCCTAGTCCTCCCGCAGCCTCGGGCCCGCTCATCGC
>JAMPYE010000074.1 GCA_023700825.1 Thermoanaerobaculia bacterium
CTTCTGCGAGACGCGGCGCGCAGAAGGTGCACTTCGTCATCACGCCGCGCTGGTCGTCGAACTTCGGCGCGTCGTAAGGGCAGACCCACGAGCAGTAGCGGCAGCCGATGCACTTTTCGGGGTCGAGCATCACCGCGCCCGTCTTTTCGTCGCGGTCATACGCCGCGGCGGGGCAGCCGAGCGCGCAGGCTGGGGTGTCGCAGTGGTTGCATGCGAGACTCAAGTGACGCGTCGGCAGCTCGGGATGCCGCGACGGATTGAAGGTCGAGATCGTTCGCCAGCCGGTGTCGCGCCCCTCGTTGTTCTCGATGCCGCAGGCGATGCGACAGGCCTCGCAGGCGGTGCAGCGATCGGGGTCGAACAGGAAGGCGGCCCTCACGCGCGGGAAACCTCGACGGCGTTGTCGTGAAAGGCGGCTCCGTAGCCCATGTCGGTTTCGCGCCCCGCCGACAGCATGTTGACCGCGCCGCCCTCGGTGAGCCAGAAGCCGTTCGTCACGGCGACACAGCCGGGACGGAGCCCGTAATCGAGCTTCACCGGCAGCGTCAGCGAGCCCCGCTCGTTCCAGATTCGCGCGCGGTCGCCCTCGGCGATTCCGCGGGCCGTCGCGTCGGCAGGGTGCATCGCGACGAAGGGCGCAGGCGCCATGCGGCGTATCGTCTCGAGGTTTCCGAACTGGCTGTGGATCCGGTTCTTCGTGTTCGGCGTCAGGATGTGGAGCGGGAAGCGGCCGCCGCGCTCCGGTCTTTCGTCGGGCTCGCGGAAAGCCGGCAGCTCGTCGAGACCCCAGCGCGCGCGCGCCTCATCGCTCCTGAGCTCGATCTTTCCCGACGGCGTCGGGAACCGGAGATCGTCGAATGCCACCTCTCGAAAGTCGGGTGACAGCACCGGTCCCTGTCTCAGCTGGTCGAGCGTGATCCCGAACTTCGAGAGCTTCGCCGTGAGCCACGACTCGATGGCCTCGTTCGACGGGCCGGGAAGCGCGGCGTCGAGCTGTCCCTCGTCGATGCCCAGCCGGTGGCCTAACGCGCGATAGATCTCGGTCTCCGGCTTCACCTCCGTGGGCGGCTCGACGATCTTCGGGCGGATTTGAAGGTAGGGATGCCAGTAGGCGCCGATCACGTCGGTCTGCTCGAAGAGGTTCTTGGCGGGGAGGACGACGTCGGCCTCGCGTGCCGTGTCGGTCATGAACTCCTCGACGACGACGCGGAACTCGAGCCGGCGGAAGGCCTCGACGACGGTTCGCGTGTCGGGATTCTGCGGGATGGGATTTCCGCGCTCGACCCAGGCGAAGGCGAGAGGCGGGTCGCTCTGCGCGAGCATGTCGCGCCCGAGCTTCGCTGTGGAGATCGACACGCGGACCACGCCGTCGGGAGTCGCGGGCGGATAGAAGTCGACCGGGTCCTTCACGTGCGAGAAGACCTGCGTCTGCAGGTTCGCGTACATCCAGCCGGCACCCGGCTTCCCGATGTTGCCGGTGATCGCGAGGAGAGCGAGCATTGCGCGCATCGCCTGTCCCGAATTCGTGAAGCGCTGCATGCCGAAGCCCGGGCTGATCGTCGCCGGCGTCATCGCCGCGAAGAGAGACGCAAAGAGCTCGATCTGCCCGGCCTTCAGCCCGGTGATGCCGGCGGTGCGCTCGGGTGTGAACTCCTCCACGAGCCTCGCGTACTCGTCGAATCCGAGGACGTGAGCGTCGACGAACGGGCGATCGACGTAGCCGTCGCGAACGAGCAGGTGGCCGACTCCGAGCGCGAGCGCCCCGTCCGTTCCCGGCCTCAGCTGCAGCAGGAGATCGGCGCGCTCCGCGGTCTCCGTGCGTCGAGGGTCGACGACGACCAGCTTCGCTCCCGCCTCGAGCGCGCGGTCGACGTGGAGCATCTGGTGGATGTTCGTCTCCGCGCTGTTCTTTCCCCAGAGGACGATCAGCTTCGCGTTCGCGAGATCCCACGGCGCGTTGTGCGAGTTGTCGCCCAATGTCAGGCGCGTCGCCTCGAGCCCGGCAGGCCAGCAGAGATCGCCGTAGGTCGTGGTGCAGCCGCCGAAGAGGCGCCAGAATGCGAGCCCCGCCGAATTGAGCAGCCCCTTCGTTCCGCTGCCGGTGTAGTACAGGACGCTTTGCGGCCCGAACCTCGATCGAACGTCCTCGAGCTTCGACGCGATCAACTCGATCGCCTCGCCCCACGCGAACGGCCGAAATTGCCCGTCCGGCCCGCGCCGCATCGGCCGCACGACGCGCTCGGGCGAGTGCGCCCGCTCGACGTACGAGAGGCCCTTGATGCAAGGCCCCTCCGGTGTCGCGAGATTCGCCGGCACCCCTTCGATCTTCACGACCCGGTTGTTCTCCACCGTCACGTTCATCGAGCAGGTCGAGTAACAGTTGCGCGGGCAGGCGGAGAGGAAGGTGGGCACGACGTTAGTTTAGGCGATGGTGCGGCCTGGGGGTGCCTGAGTATTTCGGATTTCGGCTTGCGGATTGCGGATTTGAAAACCTTGATGCGGAGCCGCCCTCGAAGTTGTCCTACGAAGGCTCGTGGAACGAGCGGCCTCGGAATTCGAAATCCGAAATCCGCAATCCGCAATCCGAAATGTCTCTCACGGTGCCAGCCTGTCGATCCACCAGGCCTGGCCGACTCGCGTGTAGCGGAGGCGGTCGTGGAGCCGGTTCTCCTGGCCCTGCCAGAACTCGATGCGCTGCGGCACCACGCGATAGCCGCCCCAGAACTTCGGGCACGGCACCTCGCTGCCGGCGAACTTCGCCTCGATCTCGGCAACCTGGCGTTCGAGCAGCTCGCGCGAGGGGATGACCTTGCTCTGCTCCGAGGCCCAGGCGCCGATCTGGCTTCCCCGGGGGCGCGTCGCGAAGTACGCCTCGGATTCCTCGCGGCTCGTTCGTTCCGCGCGGCCCTCGATTCTCACCTGGTGCAGTTGCTCGTACCAGTGGATGGAGAGCGCCGCGCGGGGGTCGCGGTCGAGCTCGCGCGCCTTACGGCTTCCGTAGTTCGTGAAGAAGACGAAGCCGCGCGCGTCGAACTGCTTGAGCAGCACGATGCGCGACACGGGAGCGCCTGCGTCGTCGATGGTCGCGAGCGAGATGCACTGGCGTCGCTCCTCGCCCAGCGCCAGCGACTCGTCCCACCAGAGGCGGAACTGTTCGATCGGATCGGGGTGTGCGGTCGACTCGAGAAGGTCGGGCATGGAGCGATTTTACGCGAGGAGCGATGTCGAGCGCGCAAGCGAAGCTCGCGCCGTCACTCGCGGAAGCGCAGCTTCCGCGCCTTCTATCGTCACAGGGTGGGAAGAGACCGCCGACGCTGCGCTTCGGCGAGGGGAAGTGTGCAAGCTGTGCTTGTGCAGTCCACATGCCTACCCCGCCCCCATCAACGCCAGCAGCACGCCTCCTGCGACCACGCTGGCAACCTGTCCGGCCGCGTTCGCGCCCATGGCGTGCATCAGTATGAAGTTCTCGAAGTCCTCTTCCGCGGCCACCTTCTGGACGACGCGCGCCGCCATCGGGAAGGCGCTGATGCCTGCCGCTCCGATCAGCGGATTGAACCTCCCTCCGCTCATCACGTTCATCAGCTTTCCGAACATCAGCCCCGTTGCCGTGTCGAGGGCGAAAGCGAGTATGCCGAGGACGAGAATCGCAAGGGTCGACGGCTTGAGGAAATGCGCGCCGACCATCGTCGATCCGATCGCGAGCCCGAGGAAAAGCGTCACGGTGTTCGCGATCTCGTTCGACGACGCTTTCGTCAGTCGCTCGACCACTCCCGATTCCTTGAGCAGGTTGCCGAGCATCAGCATGCCGATCAGGGGCGTCGCGAAGGGCACGAGCGTCCCGACGACGATCGTGACGCCGATGGGGAAGAGAATCCGGGTCCGCTTCGAGATCGACCGCTGGCTGTAAGGCATCCTGATGCCGCGTTCCTTCTTCGTCGTCAGCAGCCGCATCACCGGCGGCATGATGATCGGCACGAGCGACATGTAGCTGTAGGCCGCGACGGTGATCGGCCCGAGCAGATGCGGCGCCAGGATTCCGCTGACGTAGATCGACGTCGGGCCGTCGATCGCGCCGATGATCCCGATCGACGCGGCCTCGGGGCGCGAGAAGCCGAAGGCGAGCGCGAGGATCAGCGTTCCGAAGATGCCGAACTGGCCCGCCGCTCCGAGCAGCACCATCTTTGGGTTCTCGAGCAGCGGCCCGAAATCGGTGAGCGCGCCGATGCCGATGAAGATCAGCAGCGGGAAGAGCTCGTTCGTGATCCCCGTGTTGTACAGGACCGTCAGCATCCCGTCTTCGTTGAGAAGCGGCGAGAGCGGAAGGTTCGCGAGCATGCAGCCGGCGCCGATGGGCAGCAGCAGCAGCGGCTCGTACTCCTTGACGATGCCGAGGTAGAAGAGGATGCCCGCGATGGCGAGCATGACGAGCGACTCCCAGGAGACGTTGTCGATCCCCTGCATGAGCCGTGATACCAGGTCGGCATTCATTTGGCCGGTTCCTCGAACTTCATCAGCTCGTCGCCGAACGCCACCTGCTGCTGCGCGCTGACGAGAATCTCCGACACCACCGTGTCACGCGGCGCGCGGATGGCGTTGATCATCTTCATCGCCTCGAGGTTGACGAGCGTCTGGCCGCGCTTGACCTGCTGGCCGACGGACACTTCGATCGACGTGATGACACCGGGCATCGGCGCAGTCAGCGACTTCGAGACGGTGATCGTCGCCGTGTTCGTCACGGCGGGGCGAGCGACCGGGACCGGCGCGACGCTGCCCGTGTTCGTCGGCGAGGGAGGCGGGGGCGGCGCCACCGGCGCGATCCCCATCGCCTTGGTCATCACCGGCGTGATGGCGGCCTCGGGGAGATCGGTGTCGTCGACGAGCTGCACGTCGATCTGCCGGTCCCCGTACAGCACTTCGAAGCGATCCGATTCGAGCTCGCGCACGTCGAGCACGACGTTTCTTCCGTTGACGACGATGGTGTATCGGCGCATAGGTCACCGTTTCGGGGGGACGTTGCCCCGCGTCTGTCGAGTTCGTCCGGCGGCGAGCCACCGGCTGGCGTAGAGCTGGCTTCCTGGTTTCGCGCTGCGCATCGCCGGCGCCGCCTGGCGCCTTCGCGCGGAGGTGTGGGTGAGCACCGCGATCGTGATTGCCGCGACGACCTCGGGCTCGAGGTCGAACGCGTCGGCGACGATGACGCGAACGGGCGGGGCGGGAGGCGCGCCCTCCGCGATCTCCTCCTCCGACGCGCGGTCGAGCCTGCCGACGATCGCGAGGAAGCCCCAGAGCAGCGTGAGGAGCGCGAAGACGAGCCCCATGCCGTAGAGCGTGATCTCGAGTCCGAATCCGAGGTTTTCCATCGCGTCCTCGCTACGACGGAATGAGGCCGTGCTTGCGGCTCGGGTTGAGCTGCACCTTCGTGCGCAGGACCTCGAGCGCGCGGATCAGGCGCGGCCGAGTCTCGTGCGGTTCGATGACCTCGTCGATCTGTCCGAGGTCCGCGGCGCGGTACGGATTGAAGAACGCTTCGCGGTACTGCTGAACGAACTCGCGCTCGAGCGCGACGGGATCCTTCGCCGCCTTGATCTCCTTGCGGCGGAGGATTCGCACGGCGCCGTCGGGGCCCATGACCGCGATCTGCCCGGTGGGCCAGGCGAAGTTCAGGTCGCAACGGAGTTGCTTGGAGCTCATCGCCACGTAGGCGCCGCCGATCGCCTTGCGGACGACAATCGAGATCTTCGGCACCGTCGCTGCGCTGTAGCCGTAGATGATCTTCGCGCCGTGGCGGATGACGCCGCCGTACTCCTGCTCGACGCCGGGGAGGAAGCCCGGGGTGTCGACGAAGGTGACGATCGGGACGTTGTAGGTGTCGCAGATGCGCGTGAAGCGCGAGATCTTGTCGCTCGAGTCGATGTCGAGCGAGCCCGCGAGGTGCATCGGCTGGTTGCCGACCACGCCGACCGCGTAGCCGTCGAGACGGGCGAAGCCGACGATGGCGTTGCAGGCGAAGTAGGGGTGGATCTCCAGGACGCTGTCGCGATCGAAGACCATCTCGATCACGCGGCGCATGTCGTACGGCTCCTTCTCTTCGACGGGGATGATCGTGTCGAGCTCCGCGTCCATCCGCTCGGGTGGGTCGTACGGGGTGATGCGCGGCGGGTCCTCGTTGTTGTTCTGCGGGAGGTAGCTGAGCAGCACCTTGACCTCTTCGATCGCCTCCTGCTCGCTGTCGGCGACGAGGTGGGTGCATCCGCTCAGCGTGGAGTGGGCCTCGGCGCCGCCTAACTCCTGCACCGTCACGTCGCGGCCGGTCACGGCCTTGATCACCTCGGGGCCGGTGAGGAACATGAAGCTCGTGTCGCGCGTCATGATCACGAAGTCCATGAGGGCGGGCGAGTAGACCGCGCCGCCGGCGCACGGGCCGAGGATCACGGAGATCTGCGGGATGACGCCGGAGGCCAGGACATTGCGCATGAAGACCTCGCCGTAGGCGGCGAGGGACCGGACTCCCTCCTGGATGCGTGCGCCCCCCGAGTCGTTGAGGCCGATGAGCGGGATGCCGCTCTCGATCGCGAGATCCTGGACGCGGCAGATCTTGTTCGACTGGACGGTGCCGAACGACCCGCCCAGGACCGTGAAGTCCTGCGCGAAGACGGCGACGCGGCGGCCGTTGATCCGGCCGAAGCCCGTGACGACGCCGTCGCCCGGGAAGCGCTGCGAGTCGAGGCCGAACTCGGTGATGTCGTGCGTGGCGAGCGCGCCGAGCTCCTGGAACGAGCCTTCGTCGAGTAGAAGGGCGAGACGCTCGCGAGCCGTCAGCTTTCCCTTCTGATGCTGCTGCGAGATCTTGTCCTGGCCGCCGCCGAGAAGCGCTTTTTCGCGCATCTCGCGGAGTCGGGTGAGGTAGTCGTGCATGGCGGGTGGACCTCCGGTGCGGATGGTGCAATCGTCAACGGAAGTATCCGGCTTGGGGCGAACGCGGTGAGGCGGGCGGCGCCACGGTTGGGAGTGACGCGCGCCACAGGGGGTAAGTGCGTCACGGACCTGTGCATGTTCGGCACCGAACCGAGCGCGACGCGCGACGACGAAATGTGCCTTACCGAGCAGGCCTCGCTCGTCGCGGATCTCTTCCTCGGCGACAACAACCGTTCCGGCGCGTTGCCTCCCGCGATCGGCACGCTCGAGAGCCTGGCCGGGCTCGATCCCGGCTAGAACGACACCGGCGGCGCGTTCGACCTCCACTACGGCGCGATCACGACCTCGCGCAACTCCCCGCACTCGTTTTTCGAGCGGAAGCAGACCGGCAGGGGCATTCTCGGATTGCAGACTCTGCCACCGACGAACCTGGAGGTGGAGGATAGCCACGATCCGCTCAAGACGGCGGGCGACACGATCGTAACGTGGAGTGAGACAAGGGCGACCGCCAGGCCAAGAGCCCGGTGCAGAGGGCGCGGAGGCCACGAAGCGGACCGGCCGTCGATCCCAATTGTCAGACAACTAAATCTTGATACTTGACCAAATGCTGGTCGGCCTCTACCATTCTATGCCAACATGCATCGCGTCGCAGTCCCCGCCATGATGATGCGCCGCCCGGGCGCTGGCGACTTCGGTCGCAGCTGACCCGGGTCCCCCGTCTTTCGCTCCGATTCCCCTACAACTCGACTGGCGTCATCCGGCTCACGGCGGGAGGAGTCCATGCATCGTCCTACATGCATCACTGCATTCGCACGACAGGTCACGACGGCCACGCGGCCGTCGCCCTGCCGCGCGAGTCTGCCGGCTTTCAAATTCGAAATCCGAAATCCGAAATCCGAAATCTCCCCGATGTCACTCGTCTCGATGCCTCTCCCGGACGCCGGCCACTGAGCAGCACCGGCTCCCCGGGACGACGCGCTCCCACGCATCGACGACAACGACGAGACACGAACCCCTGACAAGGAGATTTCCCCATGACCTGGCACTTCGACACGCTCGCCATCCACGGCGGCCAGCCCAACGACCCCGCGACCGGCGCGGTCAACATTCCCGTCTACCAGACCTCGACCTTCGGGCAGATCGAGCCGGGCGTCACGCGCGGATTCGACTACGCGCGGACGAACCACCCGACGCGCAGGGCGCTGGAGGAAAACCTCGCGGCGCTGGAGGGCGCCCGCCACGGCGTCGCCTTTGCGAGCGGCATGGCCGCGATCAACGGCGCGATCGTCGCGCTGTTGTCGAAGGGCGACCATGTCGTCTCGACGCGCGATCTCTACGGCGGCGCCTGGCGCATCTTCACGAAGCTCTGGGCCCGCTTCGGCGTGGAGTTCACCTTCGTCGACACGACCGACCCCGCGAACGTCGCCGCGGCGCTGCGAGCCGAGACGAAGCTGCTCTGGCTCGAGACGCCGTCGAACCCGCTGCTGAAGATCACCGACATCGCCGCCTGCACCGCGGCGGTTCGTGACCGCGGCATCGTCACCGTCGTCGACAACACCTTCGCGAGCCCCTGCCTGCAGCGGCCGCTCGAGCTCGGCGCCGACGTCGTCCTCCACTCCACGACGAAGTACATCAACGGCCACAGCGACGCTCTCGGCGGCGTCGTCATCACGGATCGCGACGACCTGCACGAGCGCCTCCGGTTCTTCCAGAATGCCGTCGGCGCGGTTCCCGGCCCGCAGGACTGCTTTCTCATCGCACGCGGCGCGAAGACGCTCGGCCTGCGAGTCGAGCGCCACTGCGATTCCGCCGAGACGATCGCGAACTATCTCGACGGGTTCGACGGGGTGGCCCGGGTCCATTTCCCGGGGCTAGCGGCGCATCCGTCGCACGCGATCGCGCGGAAGCAGATGAAGCGCTTCGGCGCCGTTCTCGCGATCGAGCTCGACCTCGACCTCGAAGGAACGCGCCGCTTCGCCCGCGCGCTCCGGCTCTGGACGGTGGCCGAGAGCCTCGGAGGGGTGAAGAGCCTCGTCTCGCATCCGGCGACGATGACGCATGCTTCGGTCGAACCCGAGGTGAGGCGGGAGGTCGGGATCGGTGACAGCCTCCTGAGGCTCTCGGTCGGTCTCGAGGATCCCCGCGATCTCATCGCCGATCTCGAACAGGCGCTGGCGGCCGCGCGGGCAGGCACCCTCGCAGAGGCGGTGAGCGCATGAGCCGCACGGTGCGCATCGGGCTACTCGGTTGCGGGACCGTGGGTGGCGGGCTCGTGACGCTCCTCGCGGAGCAGCACGGGCAGATCCTCGAACGGCACGGGGTCGATCTCGAGCTCTCGAGGGTGCTGGTCCGTAATCCGGACAAGAAGAGGAAGGGTGTCGAGCCGGCGCTGATCACGACTCGGTCAGCCGACATACTCGCGAGCGGCTGCGACATCGTCGTCGAGCTGATCGGCGGGGTCGACGATGCCGTGAGGCTGGTCGGTGCCGCGCTCGACGCGGACCGCAGCGTCGTCACCGCGAACAAGGCGCTTCTCGCGGCGCACGGAGTCGCTGTATTCGCGAAAGCGAAGGCGCGCGGTCTGCACGTCGGTTTCGAGGCGAGCGTGTGCGGCGGCGTTCCCGTGATCCGCGCCTTGCGCGTCGGGCTCGCGGGAGACTCGGTCGAGAGCCTCAGCGGGATTCTTAACGGGACGTGCAACTACATCCTCACGCTGATGGAGGAGGGTCAGAGCTTCGAGAACGCTCGGGCGCGGGCGCAGGAGCTTGGATTCGCCGAGGCCGAGCCGTCGCTCGACGTCGATGGGCACGACGCGCTGCAGAAGCTGACGATCCTGTCGGAGCTCGCCTTCGGCGGGATCCCCGTGAGCGAGGTGTCACTGGCCGGAATCCGTGACGTGACACCGGCCGACATCCGTCGCGCGCGCAGCCGGGGGCAGGTCATCCGGCACGTTGCGGCCGCGAACGCGGACGATGGTACGCTTCGGCTTTCCCTGCGGCCGGAGCTGCTGGCGGCGTCGCACCCGCTTGCCGCGGTGCGCTACGAGAACAACGGGCTCGTCATCCGTGCTCGTGCTGCCGGGGAGCTCACCTTTCTCGGGCGCGGCGCCGGCGCGCTGCCGACCGCAAGCGCGGTGCTCGCTGACATCATCGACATCGCGCAGGCGGCGTAGGCCGGCTTCGTCGGGGCACGGCCTGCCGTGCCCCGATGCGGCAATCGCTGCCAACGGATTGGGAAGGGCACGGTTCCGACGACGACCCGATCGTTGGCCATGCAATGCCTGCCGTGGATATGATCGCGGACCAGGGGGTACGACATGAAAACGAGAATGCTCGGCACGTCCGGGCTCGAGGTTTCGGCGCTCGGTCTCGGCTGCATGGGGATGTCGGAGTTCTACGGTGTGGCGGACAGGGCCGAGTCGATCGCGACGATTCACAAGGCGATCGACGACGGCTGCACGTTTCTCGACACTGCCGACATGTACGGAAGCGGGCACAATGAGGAACTCGTCGGCGAGGCGCTGCGCGGCCGGCGCGACCGCGTCGTCCTCGCGACGAAGTTCGGGAACATGCGCGGCCCCGGCGGCAGTTTCCTCGGCGTCAACGGCAGTCCGGAATACGTACGGAAGTGTTGCGACGAGAGTCTGCGGCGGCTCGGTGTCGACGTCATCGACCTCTATTACCAGCACCGCGTCGACACGAAGACGCCGATCGAGGACACAGTCGGCGCGATGGCCGAACTCGTGACGGCAGGGAAGGTGAAGCACCTCGGGCTCTCCGAAGCCGCGCCTGACACGATCCGCCGGGCGGTGAAGATCCACCCGATCGCGGCGCTGCAGACCGAGTATTCGCTCTGGAGCCGCGAGCCGGAGGATGGGCTGCTCGAGCTCTGTCGCGAGCTCGGCATCGGCTTCGTCGCGTACAGCCCGCTCGGTCGTGGGTTCCTGACGGGAAAATTCAGGACGTTTGAAGACATCCCGGCGGATGACTACCGGAGAAACTCACCCCGGTTCCAGGGAGAGAACTTCCAGAAGAACATCGACCTCGTGAAGGCCGTGGAGACAATCGCGGCCGAGAAGGGCTGCACGTCGTCGCAACTCGCGCTGGCGTGGGTGCTCGCGCAGGGGAGGGACATCGTGCCGATCCCGGGGACGAAGCGTCGCGAGTTTCTCGTGCAGAACCTCGCGTCGTTCGCGATCGAGCTCACGGCGTCGGATCTGGAGCGAATCTCCAGGGCATTCCCGAAGGGAGCAGCGTCGGGAACACGCTACCCAGAGGCGAGCATGGCTGCGGTGAACCGGTAGCGAGGAGCGGGGGCGACCCGTTCCGCCACTCCCGTCTTTCTGCGGGTTGACGCTCGAAACGAATCGATGGCCACGGAGTCGCGGGGGCCTGGCGGATGCATTCCTGTTTCCTCCGCGCGCTCTTCCGAAACTGCATGGAGTCTTCGATGTGTAGTGTGTACGATGCCTGCACGAATCAGCGAGGAGCGGTCGCGGCGGGACATATGTCATAGGCAGAGGTGTGCCTGTCGCGTAGCGTGACTCCGACACGGAGACGAGGGGGCACATGGGGATTCTTGCTGGATTTACGCGCGAGCGGCGGATCGCCGCGTCGTGGGGCGCGATCTTCACGCTGGCGCTCGCCGTGGCGATCGTCTTCGGCTCGCGGAACCTGCGCCACTTCGACGCCGCGCTCGTCGGTTACACCTTCTCGGTTCTTTTCGCGACCTTCGGGATCGTCTACCGCTACTCGATGTGGCTGCAGCGCCCTCCGACGCGCCTCTACTGGAAGCGCGGCTGGCAGATGTTCTTCCGGCGCGGGCACCTCGGCGCGAACTCGGTGAATTGGGTGAAGCGCCTCACGCAGGACTTCGCGCTCAACCAGTTCATCCGGCACCGCGGGACGCTTCGCTGGGCGGCCCATTTCTTCATCATGTGGGGCTGCATCCTCGGCTTCGCGATCACGATTCCGCTCGTCTTCGGCTGGATTCACTTCGAGAGCATGGCGTCGGACCCGACCTGGTACGAGGTGATGTTCTTCGGCTTCAAGGTCGGAGCGTTCCCGACCGAGTCGCTCGTCGGGTTCATGACGTTCCACGGCCTCGTCTGGGCCTCGTTCCTCGTGATCATCGGCGTCGCCGTCGCGCTGCGCCGCCGCGTGCGCGATCACAGCGCCGCCGCGCTGCAGCAGTTCGGCGAGGACTTCCTTCCGCTCATCCTGCTCTTCGCGATCAGCGTCACCGGGCTGATGCTCACGGCGAGCTACACCTGGATGAAGGGCTACGCGTACGACTTCCTCGCGATCCTTCACGCGATCACGGTGATTTTCACGCTGCTCTGGCTTCCGTTCGGGAAGTTCTTCCATATTTTTCAGCGTCCCGCGCAGCTCGGCGTCAGCTTCTACAAGGACGTCGGGCAGAGCGAAGGGATGGCGAAGTGCGCGCGCTGCAACGAGGAGTACGCGTCGCAGCTTCACGTCGACGACCTGATCGCGGTCGAGCGCGAGCTCGGCTACGCGTACGAGATGAAGGCGTCGAAGACCGATCACTACCAGCGCATCTGTCCCGCCTGCCGGCGCAAGGTCGTCGCGCTCGCGCAGGGAAAGCTCTGGGCCGGCGAGATGAGCCCCATCGACATCACCCGCGCCTGACCGCCGCGCCGCCTCGCGCGGTGTGAACGACCGAAAGAGACCGACGACATGGCGACACTTCCCGCATCCAAAGAGCAGCTCCTCGACAACTTCGGCCCGCACCTCGGCCGGATGTCGGGCGATCGCCTCTCCACCGGCGTCGAGCCCGA
>JAMPYE010000670.1 GCA_023700825.1 Thermoanaerobaculia bacterium
CTTGATCATGTAGGCGTTCTCGACGGCGCGCGTCGCGTCGAAGAGCACCGGGATCCCCTTCGGCCTGCAGTAGGCGTAGACCTCGCGCAGGTTGTCCATGCTCACCGGCTGGCCACCCGCCATGTTCACCGAGAGCTCGAACGAGATGTAGGCGACCTTCTCCGCGCCGTGCTCCTTCACGAGAGCATCGAGCTTGGCGAGGTCGATGTTCCCCTTCCACGGGAAGTCGCTCCGCGGCTGGTGCGCCTCGTCGACGATGATGTCGAAGAAGGTGCCGCCGGCGAGCTCCTGGTGGAGCTTAGTCGTCGTGAAGTACATGTTACCCGGCACGAACTGCCCAGGCTTGATGAGCACCTCGCTCTGGATGTGCTCGGCAGCGCGCCCCTGGTGGGTCGGCAGGATGTACTTGTAGCCGTAGATCTCCTGCATGAGCCCGACGAAGCGGTTGTACGCCTCGCTCGTCGCCGGCGTCGCGCGCGCGCCGTCGTAGGCGGCCCACTGGTCGGTGCTCATCGCCGTCGTACCGGAGTCGGTAAGCAGGTCCATCGCCACGTCGGCGGAACGGAGGAGGAAGGTGTTGTAGCCCGCCTCCCGAATCGCGCGCTCGCGCTGCTCGCGCGTGGTGCGCGCGACCGGCTCCGTCGTGTGGACGACGAACGGAGCGGTGTCGAACTCGCGGTTCTTCAGGTCGGCGAAGATCCAGCGGAATCGCGACTGGTCGTGCCACTCGCCACCGCTCTCAAGGTCGATCGCCGGGACGTGATCGCGCTGGGCGTAGAGCGAGACGATCGCGTCGGCGACCTGGTCGAGCTGCGCGTTCGACATCGCGAGGCGCGGGATCTGCACCGGCAGCAGCGCGTCCCGTCCGACGAGGCCCGTGACGAGCGCGCGGGCCCCCGAGGTCTGGTAGAGCGCGCAGGCGAGCGCGTGCTGGTGATGCTGCTTCAGGTGTGGGAGAAACTCGTCGGACTTGAGGTAGGCGCCGTCGCAGCCGCGCTCGAGCGGGACGCCGGCGTCGCGGAGGCGCGCGGTGAAGCGCTCGGTCTGGTGCATCGCCCACTGCACTTCCGACTCGTCGCACATCTCGTTGATGCCGCGCGCGAGCACCTCCATCGTGCGTCCCGCCATACCGCCGTAGGTGTGCAGCCCTTCGAAGACGACCACCTCGTTCATGAAGTGCTCGTTGTCGGCCGGGTTATCGGTTGCGATCAGGCCCCCGGTGTTGCTCTTCGCGTCCTGCGCGCCGTCCAGGAGGATCACGTGCGCCGTCTTCGCGATCACTTTCACGATGTCGGCGATCGTCCGGTCGGCCATGCCGGGCTCGTGCCGCTGGATGTACCAGGCGTTCTCCACGACTCGCGAGACGTCGAGCAGGAGCCGCAGCCCGTGCTTGTCGGCGGTCGCGCGGACGGCACGAAGGCCCGCGAGGCTGATCGGGTGCTGGCCGTCGGCGAAGCACTGCATGCCTATGAGCGCGGCCTTGCGCTTCGAGAGGAGCTCCTCGAGCTTCGCGATGCCGACGTCGCCCGTGAAGACCTTCGCGGCGTGATCACGGACGTCGGCGATCTCGATGCCGCGCGGAGCGTGGATGTCGACGCGGTTGCGCGCGTTGCTCGGGATGAGCGAGCCCTTCGGCGTCAGCGTCGCGACGATGAGCTTCACGGCGCCTAATGTGTTGTGCGTCGGGCAGACGTAGGTGTGGCCGAGGACCTTGTTGACGGCGGCGGTGAGCGTCTCGAAGTTGGTGGCTCCGGCGTAGGCCTCGTCTCCGATGAGCTGGCCGGAGATCTGGTCCTGGCTCATCGCGCCGGTGCCGTACGAGACCATGTCGAACGAAATCTCGGAAGGGGTCATGTTGAACACGTTGAAGTGCGCCCGCGCGAGGTTGCGCTTCCGTTCCTCGACGGTGGGGAACGACACGAGTCGGACGGTCTTAGTCTTGTGCGGTTCGTGGATCGGGGTGACGACGGGCATGGCTTCTCTCCTTGCGCGCACAATGCTACGTAAGCCACAACCGCATTTGAACGAGCAATAACCCGTAACAATGTGAATAGTTATGTTGATTATTAGGTAAAATGTCGAAATGGCCTTACAAAATGAAAAGCTGCTGGATGCGAAGGGGTGGCAGATCCTCCGGGAGCTGCAAATCGAGGGGCGGTTGAGCTTCGCGGAGCTGGGGCGGCGCGTCGGTTTGTCGACACCCGCCGCCGCGGAACGCGTGAAGAACCTCGAAGCTTCGGGGATCATCAGCGGCGACCGCGCGGAGATCGATCTCGAAAAGGTCGGGCTGCCGATTCTGGCCGTGATTCGCATGAGCGCAGTCGGCGACGTGCTGACTCGCATCACTTCCGCGGTTCGGGCGATGCCGGAGGTACTCGAGTGCCACCGCGCCACCGGAGCCGATTCGTTCATCATGAAGGTCGCCGTCGCCTCGGTCGAGCACCTCGAGGCGTTGATCGATCGCCTCACGCCGTTCGGAACGACATCGACCTCGATCGTGCTTTCCTCTCCGGTGGCGCGGAACAGCGTCGAGCGTCCGGGCGAGGAGGCGGCGCGTAAGGGGACGACACGACGCCGGCAGTGAGGCGCAGCCTGCCAGCGAGGCGACGCGTCGACGCGTTGTGCCCGCC
>JAMPYE010000671.1 GCA_023700825.1 Thermoanaerobaculia bacterium
CCGATCGGCAAATGCCGTCTTCAGCCGGTGGATGCCGAACGCATAGCCGGTGCCGAGGTATCCGGTCAGCGTCTTCAGCACCTCGTGCTCGTTCCGGACGAAGCCATCGGTCTCGCTGAAGCTGCCCGGCTCGCCGGAGAGGCAGACCATCACGCGCGCACCCGCACGCAGCGCCGACACCGCGATGATCGTGCCGGCGAGCACCGGGTACGACATCGTCAGCGCCGGATTGGACATCGAGCCGGAGCAGTCGACGCCGAGATAGAGGTCGACCGGCTCGCGCTCCGGATCGTTGCCTGGACTCGTCCCCCACGTACGCTGCACGGTCGTGACGCCGGGAATCATCGTGTGGCTGGTCATGAGGCTCTCGACGACGTCGAGCGTCTCCATCGCGTCGCCCGCGTCCCACGACTCCAGCCCCTCGGGGAGCGGGTCGGTCGAGCGCGGCAACTCGCGCACGGGGAAGCGGATCAGGTACGGGATCGCGCGTTCGCGGTAGTAGCGGATCGTCAGCTCTTCGTCGCTCAGTTTCACGCCGACGCTGCGGAGAATCTCCTTGTAGTCGAACGGCTCGCGGTAGCGCTGCCGCGGCACCGTGTCGCCCTTCTTCGTCGCGCCGGAGGGCCTGGCCTTCGTGTCGTCCGCGTGGTCGATCCCGCTGAGCTCCGGGTCGAGCGCGGGATGAACCGCGCCGTCGATCTCGTCGTCGTCGATCTCGACGAGGCCGTCGGGGATCTCGCCGATCTCCTTCCCCTGCGCGTCGAGCATGCTCCCGAATTCGCTTCGGATCCTCTCGCTCGTGGTCGACTCGAGATACGGCAGGCAGAGGGCCGCGTACCTTCCGGAGCCGCGCAGCCACTCCCTCGCGAACGAGCGGACGACGCGCGAGGCGAGCAGAGCGTCGACGTCGATCTTCTCCGTGAGCACTCCGGGCGCGAGCGTGCCCTTCGGCAGGCTCCAGAGAATCTCGTAGGTGCGCATGTAGAAGCGCCAGAGGTCCGACGACTCGTCCGGGCCGCGCAGCCGTTTGTAGAGCTCGGCCATCCGGAGCCCGCCGCTCCGCTGCAGACGGTCGTTGATGAGGAGGTCGGCGTAGAGGTTGGCGACGAGCGGCGCGCGCTCCTGCTCTGGCGAGAGCGCCGCGCGCATCCTCGCGATCATGCGCGCATGGTCGCCGAGGTTGCCGGGACAGTAGACATGGTGGCCGATCTCGTGCGCGAGGACCTCGACGGGCAGGTCACCGAGGCCGCGTTCGGCCACCTGTCGCAGGCTGATCACGACGCCGTGGTCGTCGAGTCGAATCATCGCGAAGCTATCGCTCAGCGACTCGGTGTTCTCATCGGCCTTCGTCGCGCACCAGCGCGGATCGCGGAGCATCGTGTAGCGGCTCCAGTGCGCGAGCGCATCGGGCCAGCGCGCGGTCCACGCATCGCGAAGCGAGTCGATATCGAGAGTCGCGGCAGTCATGGCGGTGTGCAGGCGAGCATCCAAACGCGGTGCGAGAGCGGAAGCGTCACGGCGAGCGTCGTCCCGTCGAACGCCTGGCTCGCGGAGCGGCCCAGGGCCGGGAATGCGGCGCGCAGCGTTCCGATCCGCGCGTCTCCGCCCTGGTTGAGTGTCGCGTCGGGGAACGATTGCGCGAGCAGACCATCGGGTGACGAGCGATGCCACGTCGCGCCGAAGCGGTCGGCCGCGAGTGTCCACGCCGCTTCGTCGTCCTTCGCAACGAGTTGCCCGTCGCGAAGGTAGATCTTCGGAGGAATCCGGAACGGGCCGCCGAAGCCGCGGAATGTTCCGGTGACGGCCACGACGCGAAGCGCGGGCGGATCGATCGACTGACGCGCCGCGACTGCGGGAGCGATCCACGGATCGGCCTCGAGCCGCTCGATCATCGCTCCGTACGACGCGACTCCGCCCTCGACACCGAGCGCGAGTGCCGCGAGATCGGGTGAGAGGGAGCGGCACGCCTCGAGCGCGCCGTGGCGGTAGTGCGCGAGCCCCGCGCGCCACGCCGTGATCTTCCCGACATCGAGAAACTCTGTGACCTCGCTGCAATGCCGCGCGAGCGACGCCATCTCGTCGATCCAGTGCGAGGGCACCGCCCCGGTCGCGACCGACACGTTGTACGCGGCGTTCGCGAGCGAGCCCGCGAGATGCTGCGGCGCACGGACGAGAAGCGGAGTCGCCGCGGGCAGGATCCGCTTCCATCCTTCCGCGATACCCGGATAACGTGTTCCGGGCCCGACGAGATCGCGACTGACGAGATCGAGCGACAACCGGAAGAGCACGTCGGTGACCGGATCGACGGAGCCGGGATCGACCCGGTAGACCGAGTCGACCACCGGGCCCACGACCTCGCGCAGGTGCCCGGCGAGCACCGCCGCATCGAACCGCTGCCCCGACGCGACACGCTCCCTCACGAGCGCGTTGTAGCGCTCCCGCCCGCGCTGAAGCGCGGAAGACAGCGGACCGCTGATCGTTGGTTCGGACATCGATAAACCAGTTCCGAGTCCTGAGAGCTGAGTGCTGAGTCCTTAGTCCTGAGAAGCAAATCACGTTGCGCCGCGGTAGCGGCCGTTTCTGGATAGCCCAGCGCGTCAGCGCTGGGTCGTTGCGCTCACGATCTGAC
>JAMPYE010000672.1 GCA_023700825.1 Thermoanaerobaculia bacterium
AATGCAAGACCCCGTGCCCAAAAAACGAAAAGCGGCGCTCTCGCGCCGCTCTTCTGCCTGCTTTGACCTTTGACCTTTGGCCTGCCCTATTCGTGCCGCGAGAAGATCAGGCAGGCGTTCGTGCCGCCGAAGCCGAAGGAGTTCGACATCGCGTGGCGGATGTTCATCTCGCGGGCCGCGTTCGGCACATAGTCGAGATCGCACTCGGGATCGGGGGTCTCGTAGTTGATCGTCGGAGGCGCGACGCCGTCGCGGACGGCGCGGGCGCAGATCGCGGCCTCGAGGCCGCCTGCCGCGCCGAGGAGGTGACCGGTCATCGACTTGGTCGAGCTCATCGCGATCTTGTGAGCGTGCTCCCCGAACATCGTCTTCACGGCGATCGTCTCCGCGAGATCTCCCGCGGGAGTCGACGTGCCGTGCGCGTTGATGTAGTCGATGTCTTCTGGCTTGAGGCCGGCGTCGCGCAGCGCGTTGCGCATGACGCGCGCGGAGCCCTCGCCGTCGGCACAGGGCGCGGAGATGTGGTACGCATCGGACGACATGCCGTAGCCGGTGAGCTCGCAGTAGATGCGGGCGTCGCGGGCAAGCGCATGCTCGCGCTCCTCGAGGAGCACGATGCCGGAGCCTTCGCCCATGACGAATCCGTCACGATCCTTGTCCCACGGACGCGAGGCGCGCTCCGGCTCGTCGTTCCGGGTGGAGAGTGCTCGCATCGCGGAGAATCCGCCGACGGCGAGGGGGGAGATGACCGACTCCGCGCCTCCGGCGATCATGATGTCGGCGTCCTCGCGCTGGATCACTTTCATCGCGTCGCCGATCGCGTGGGCGCCGGTCGCGCATGCGGTGCAGGTTGCCGAGTTCGGCCCCTTCGCGCCGAAGCGGATCGACACATGCCCCGCCGCGAGATTCGCGATGAGGCCCGGGATGAAGAATGGCGAGATGCGCGAGGGCCCGCGTTCGAGCACGACCTTGTGGGTCTCCTCGATCAGCGGAAGCCCGCCGATGCCGGCGCCGATGATCACCCCGAAGCGCTCGGCCTCCGCCGGATCGGGCTTGAGCCCCGAGTCGTCGATGCACATCTGCGCTGCTGCGATCGCGTAGTGGATGAAGGTGTCGGACTTCTTGATCTCCTTCTTCTCGATCCACTTCTCGGGATGGAAGTCCTTGACCTCGGCCGCGATCTTCGCGGGGTAGGCCGTGGTGTCGAACCGGGTGATCAGCCCGACGCCGGAGCGGCCGGCGAGCAGGTTCTGCCAGGTCTCGTCATTCCCGATCCCGAGGGGAGTGACCATTCCGATGCCGGTGACGACGACGCGTCTCTTGCTCAAGCCAGGGGCTCCTTTTGACAAAAAGGGAAGCACCGCGACCGCGGGCTTCCCTTCGTGAAGCTGAGGGCACGGTGAGGCAGCGCCTCAGGATGCCTTGTTCTTCTCGATGTAATCGACGGCGTCTTTGACGCGCTTGATTTTTTCGGCGTCCTCGTCCGAGATCTCGATCCCGAACTCCTCTTCGAACGCCATGATGAGCTCGACCGTATCGAGCGAATCGGCGCCGAGATCCTCGACGAACGAAGCTTCCGCTTTGACCTCGTCAGCTTCCACGCCGAGCTGCTCGACAATAATATCCTTGACCTTCTGTTCAACCGACATCGCTTGACCTCCGAGTATGGTGCGAATTTGCCCCGTCCTTTTAGCACAAGAGCCGCGTATCGTCTATCCTTACCGCCGCGCCCCGTTCCAAACGGCCGCGCACGCCGCATCCAGGGGACAAAAGCCCAATGTTTCGAGCACTTCTGAAATTCCTGCTGTTCGTCGCCGTCATCGCCGGGGTCTGGTACGGGCTTCGTTTCGTAGGCAGGGGCGACGACCTCGTCGCGACGATACTGTTCGAGAACGCCGCGGGCCTCGAACCCGGCGCCGAAGTTCGGCTCAGGGACGAGAAGATCGGCGACGTCCGCGAGGTCCATTCCGTCGGCGGAAAGACCGCTGCCACGGTTCGGATTCGCAAGCACCATCGGGGCGACGTCCTGACCGACTCGCTGTTCGAGATCAGTGGCGACCCAGCGGCGATCCGGATCGTCAATTCGATCGCCGTTGGGGCCCCGGTCCAGAACGGCGCGGTCATCATCGCGAAGCGAGACCGGCTCACGACGTTCCTTGCTCACGGCGGAGAGAAGCTGCAGCCTCATATCGACATGGTTCGGAAGAAGACAGAGGAGTGGGTCGCCGATTTCGACAACGGGAAGTTCCAGCGGCAGCTGGACGAGTGGAAGGCGAAGGCTCCCGAGTGGAAGAAGCAGGGGAAGGAGACCTTCGAACAAAACGTCGGCGAGATGAAGGAGCAGGTCGACGAGCTCGAGAAGAGTCTCCGTGCGGCGAGTCGCAACGCCGATGCCGACAAGCTGCGACGCGAATTCGACGATTGGGTCCGCCGGGTCAGCGGCGACTGAGCGGAAAGCAGCGATGACGAAAAGAATCTTCAACTACGAGGAAGCGCTCGAGCTTTTCCCGGAGGTCAGGGGCCTCACCGCAGCCGCCGTGGACCGCGTCACCGCGGCGCTCGAAGGGAAGTCGTTCGAGAGCGCCGAGGAGATCCCCGACGAGCTGCTCGCCGAGTACA
>JAMPYE010000075.1 GCA_023700825.1 Thermoanaerobaculia bacterium
CCCATCACCGAACCGATCACGTACAGATACCAGCTCAGCAGGTTGATCTTCGGGAACGCCAGGTCTCTCGCTCCGAGCTGCAGCGGCAGGACGAAGTTCCCGAGCACCGACGGAACCGCCGGGATCAGGAAGAAGAAGATCATCACGACGCCATGCAGCGTGAAGAGCTTGTTGTAGGTGTCCGAGGTGAACAGGTCGCCCTGGGGCGTCATCAGCTCGAGCCGCAGCAGGAGCGCGAAGAGACCTCCAACGAAGAAGAGGATCGTCACCGAGATCATGTAGAGGATTGCGATCCTCTTGTGGTCGATCGTGAAGAGCCACGACATCAGGCCGTGTTCGGCGTTGAGGTAGTTCGTCTCTTCGTGCTTCTCGGGAGTCGGAGCGGAATCGATTACAGCAGTGGTCATGGTCTTCGGAATCCCCGCGTTACTTCGTCACTGCAGTGTTGACGGCAGGCGCCGGAGCAGCGGCCGGACGGGCCGGCTCGGGCGCTTTCATCGACTTGATGTACGAAACCAGCTGCATGAGCTGCGCCTCGTTGAGCTGTCCCTGGAACGTCGGCATGATCGGGTCGAAGCCGCTGACGATCTTCGCCTGCGGGTTGAGGATCGACTCCCTGACGTAGTTCTCGTCGATCGTGACGACCTGGCCATTCGTGAGCTTCACCGTCGTCCCAAACACCCCTTCGAGGTTCGGCCCGCGCGCCCCGCTTCCCGCCTGGTGGCAGGTCACGCACGCGAGGCTCTCGAAGAGCTTCTTGCCCTCGGCGGCGGGCGAGCCTTCCGTCGCGCCTCCCGACAGCCAGAGCTGATAGTCCTCCGGCTCCATCACGACGACCGTCCCGATCATCTTCGAATGCTCGGTGCCGCAGTACTCGGAGCAAAAGATGTGGTAGCGGCCGACTTTCGTCGCCTCGAACCAGTTGTAGGTGTAGCGGCTCGGGAGCACGTCCGTGTGGACGCGGAAGTCGGGAACGAAGAAATCGTGGATCACGTCCTCCGAGGTCATGATCAGCCGGACCGGGCGACCCACCGGGACGTGCAGCGTGTTGATCTCGGTCTGTCCGGTCGGGTGCTGGAACTTCCACATCCACTGCCGTCCGGTCGCCCAGACGTCCATCGCGTTGTCCGGCATGCGTCGCGCGTTGAAGAAGACGATTGCGCCCCAGACGAAGAACGCCATGAACGCCGCGAAGGGAATCACGATCCACACGATCTCGAGCGCGTTCGACGGCTTGTACTCCTGCGGGACCTCGTTGCCGGGGCCCCGTTTGTACTTGAGTGCGAGAAAGACCACGACGCCGGAGATCGCGACCGTCATGAAGGCGCAGACGGCAACGAGGAAGAGGTACAGCTCGTCGACGTGAGGCGCGAGCGTCGAACCCTGATTCGGCATGAATGGCAGATTGTTAGGCATATCGGGTCTTGTCTATGCTCCGGTTTCCGTGTCGCGAGGACGCCGGCTCAGGAAGAAGATGAAACCGGCGAGCGCGACCACCGTCGCGACCCCCCCGGCACGTACGAAGTTCATCGCGTGCTTCGAGTACGTCCCGGTGGCCGGGTCGTAGTGATAGCAGAGAAGGAGGAGCTGGTCGGTCGGCGACCCGATCTTCCCGTCCGACGCCTCGACGATGCCGAGCCTCAGATCGCGGGACGGGTTCTCGATGCCGAACAGGTAGCGCGACACGTGCCCCTCCGGCGTGATCACCGCGGTCATCGTGCCGTGCGCGAACTGCTGCGCCTTCGGATCCCACGCGTAGCGGAATCCGAGCGCGGCCGTGATCTTGCGCACCGTCGGCTCGTCGGTCGTGAGGAAGTGCCAGCCTTCATCGGCTCCCTTCCTGCCGTAGCGCCGCGAGTAGATCTCCTTCTTCTCAGCGGCGAGCGCGGGCGTGTCGCGGTGGTCGAAACTGATCGTGAGGAGCTCGTAGTCCTTGCCCGGCTCCATCTTGATGTTCGCGATCGACGTCGTCAGCCCGTCGAGAACCAGGTTGCAGAGCATCGGGCAACTGAAGTAGACGAGCGTGATGACGACGGGGCGACCCTTCTGGAAGTAGTCGCCTAGCTTGACCTGCTTCCCGGTCTCGTCACGAAAGACCAGGTCGAGAGGAAGCTGCGCGTCGAGCCTCTGCTCGATCTCCAGCCCCTTGGATGGGCCTTTCCCCGACAGAAAGTCCTGGCCTGACGCGCCGAGCGCGCCGAGCATCAGGACCAGTGCAACCAGGCTCCGGACTTTCATCAGTCGAAAAATCTCTCCTCAGCGGACGGGCGCGGATGTCGCGGCCGGCGCGGTAACTGCGGTTGCCGGGACGGGCGTCGCGGCCTCGGCCGCCTGCGCCTTCACCATCGAGCGCTCGAGCGTGAACGCCATCGCCTTCTCGATCGGGACGTGGACCACGCCCTTCTCCCGATCGATCCAACCGTAACTGTTGAGCTTGCCTTCCTGCTCGGCGCGCATCGCAATCATGTCCTTGACCGGATCGGCCTGAAGCATCGGCGCGTTCTGCGGCAGCGCGGTGACCTCGGGGCCACCCGCACGCAAATCGAGTGACTTCGGGATCTCGGTCTTCGGCGCCGCGACGCGCGTCGGCGCTTCGGCCTGTCTCGCGTTCTCGAATTTCGTGAGCGCCTTGTAGCTCCAGTCCACCACCGCGAACCCGATCGCCGTGACGATCACGAACGCGACGAAGAACCAGACGAGCGGGCGAACGTGGACGTCTGTGTCCTCGTACCCCTTCTCCTTGGCGTCGTGATGAACGTGCTCATCCATGGCTGACGGCCTCCTTCGCGCCTTCCAGCGACTCGTGCGCGGGCAGGACGGCGCCCTTCTTCAGGTTGCGGAGGAACATGAACGTCCAGATTCCGCCGATCCCGAGAATGGTCGTGAAATCGAGCGCGTGCGGATGGAACGACGCGTGGTGCCCCTCGGTCGTCCAGTTCGGCGCGATGATCCAGTAGTAGTCGACCGCGCGCATCACGAGGATGAAGACCGCGACCTTGCCGAGGAACTTCGCGCGATCCTTGATGCCGCGCATCAGCAGGAGCAGGAACGGCAGGAAGAAGTGCCCTACGATCAGGAGCACCGAGATCGCCCCCCACGCCCCGTGCGACCGGATGATGTACCAGGGGATCTCCTCCTTGATGTTGGCGTACCAGATCAGAAGGTACTGGGAGAACGCGGTGTACGCCCAGAGCATCACGAAGGCGAACATCAGGTTGCCGAGATCGCGGAAGTGAACCGGTTCGGCGACGTCGGCAATCGGGGACTGATCCGAAGCGCTCGTCACGATCGCGTTCATGAACGCGAACGCGAGCAGGACCGCGCCGACGATGTACGAGATCCCGAACATCGTCGAGAACCAGTACGGGTCGAGGGACATCATCCAGTCGACCGCGGCGAAGGTCACGGTCACGGCGGTGATCAGCAGCCCGCTCGCACTCCACTTGCGAAGCGTGAGCGCCGCCTCCGGCGTCCCGGTCTCGTCGTACCTGCGGTCGCTCCGGCGAAGCATGAACGCCCAGAGGATCCAGATGGCGAAAAAGACGGCGCCGCGGATCCAGAACGCTTCGGGGTTCAGGTACGCGAGCTTCTTGCTGAGAATCGGATCGTGCGTCATCAACTCGTGATTGGTCCAGGTGTAGATCCTGTCCATCCCGAAGTAGACGGGCAGCGCCGCGAGCACCATCAGCGGCAGGTTGCCGGTGGCGGCGAGCAGCGGCTTGCGGATGATGTAGCCCCACCATCCGCCGGTCATGTACTGGAGCATCGCGATCGCCAGCGATCCGACGGTCAGGCTCATCCAGAAGACGAACGCGACGAGCCAGGAGCGGAAGAACTGGTCGTGATTCTGGGCCTGAAGCGCCAGGAACGCCGTCGCCGCGAGGCCGACGAGGCCGACCACCAGCGCCGGCTTCTCCAGGCGGAAGAAGCGAAGCGAATCGTTCGACATCTCGTTCATCAGTGCTTCTCCCCCTCGGCCTTCGGCGCCGGCGCGGTTCCGTCCAGGGAGGCGCGATCGGCGCTCGGCACGTCGGCGATCGTCGCGTTCTGGCTTACCTGGAGCGCGCGAACGTAGGCGACGATCGCCCAGCGATCGGCCGGCGGAACCTGGGAGCGATACGCGGGCATTACGCCGAATCCGTTGGTGATCACGTCGAAGATGTAGCCGTTCTTCCTCGAGCGCAGCGCGTCGCTGTGGTAGGAGGGCGGCCTCTTGTAGCCACGCGCCACGATCATCCCGTTGCCTTCACCGACTCGTCCGTGACAGGGCGTGCAGTAAATCTCGAATCGTTCCTTGCCGCGCGCCATCAACTCCGGCGTGAGCGGAAGCGGGAAATTGTCCGAGAACTGGCCGCCTTCGCGTCCGGTGTCGAACAACTCGTTCGGGCCGGAGCCGATCTGCGCGAGCGTTCCTTCGACACGGGGGCTCACGACCGTCCCGTCCACGAGCGGGCGCGAGGAGGCGCCGTCGGGAAAGAACGCGCTCTTCTCGAGCGGATCGAACTGCGGCTGCTCCGCCATCTTCTGCGGAAGGCGGCAGCCGGCGAGGGCCAGCGACGCGGCGACGGCTACGCCCAGCAGGAGCGTTGCGCGCGGGCGCGAGTCGGTCTTCGTCTTACCAGGGGACATCGTTGACCTCGATCGGATTCATGCTCTGCAGAAAACGGCGCGTCTCTCCCGACTCGAACTTCGGGTCGTCCGACTCGATGCACAGGAAGAACTGGTCGCGCGAGGCGAACTGAAATCGCTTGACGTTGAAAACGGGATGGTAGGGCTGCGGCAGCCCGTTCAGGATGATCATTCCAAACACCGCCGAGAACGACGCCAGCAGCACGGTGACCTCGAAGGTGATCGGAATGAACGCCGGCCAGCTGTTGAGCGGCCGCCCGCCGATGTTGAGCGGGTAGTGGATCACGCTGGCGAAATACTGCATGCCGAACCCGCCGAGAGCTCCCATGATGCCGCCCGCCAGCACGATCGTCGACAGCCAAGTCTTCTTGAACCCCACCGCCTCGTGCAGCCCGTGGATCGGAAACGGCGAGTAGGCGTCCATCTTCGTGTAGCCCGCGTCGGTCGCCTTCTGCGCCGCCGCAAGCAGCGCCTTCGGGTCGTCGAACTCCGCGAGCAATCCGTAGAACGGTGGCTTCTGCTTCGCTTTCATCAGTGCTCCTCTTTGTGGTGGACCGATGCTTCGGGCAGCAGGGTCCGCATCTCGAAGATGGAGATGAGCGGCAGCGAGCGGATGAAGAGGAACAGCAGCGCGACGAACAGGCCGATCGTGCCGAAGAAGAGCATGTACTCGTACTTCGTCGGATCGTACATGCCCCAGGACGACGGGAGATAGTCACGGTGAAGGCTCGTCACGATGATGACGAACCGCTCGAGCCACATGCCGATATTCACGATGATCGAGAGGATCCAGAGGATCCACGGCGTCGTGCGCATCTTCTTGAACCAGAGCAGCTGCGGGATCGCGATATTGCACGTCCAGAGCGCCCAGAAGGCCCACCAGTACGGCCCCTTCGGCCTCGTGTCGAACGCAAGGAACTTCTCGTAGCTGTTGCCGCTGTACCAGGCGAAGAAGACCTCCATCACGTAGGCGTACGCGACGATGAGCCCGGTCGCAAGCATGACTTTCGCCATGTTCTCGATGTGCCGCATCGTGATGAAGTCCTCGAGGCCGTAGGCCTTCCGGATCGGAATCGCGAGCGTGAGCACCATCGCGAAACCCGAGAAGATCGCGCCGGCGACGAAGTACGGCGGAAAGAACGTCGTGTGCCATCCGGGAATGACCGACGTCGCGAAGTCGAACGACACGACGGTGTGGACGGAGACGACGAGCGGCGTCGCGAGCCCCGCGAGCAGCAGGTATGCCGTCTCGTAACGGAACCAGTGTTTCGCCGATCCGCGCCAGCCCATGGCGAGCAGGCCGTAGACGATCTTCAGGCCCTTGTGCTCGGTCCGGTCGCGAAGCGTCGCGAGATCGGGAATCAGGCCGACGTACCAGAAGAGAAACGACACCGTTCCGTAGGTCGAGATCGCGAAGACGTCCCAGACCAGCGGGCTTCGGAACTGCGGCCACAGCGCCATCGTGTTCGGGTACGGCATGAGCCAGTAGTCGAACCATGGCCGTCCGGTGTGCAGCGCCGGGAACATGCCGGCGCACGCGACGGCGAAGAGCGTCATCGCTTCGGCGAAGCGGTTGATCGAGGTGCGCCACTCCTGCTTGAGCAGCAGGAGAATCGCGGAGATCAGCGTTCCGGCGTGGCCGATACCGACCCACCAGACGAAGTTCGTGATGTCGAAACCCCAGGCGACGGGATTGTTCAGCCCCCATACGCCGACGCCCCACATGAGGAGCCAGGCGATGGCGTACATCATCATCATCACGAAGATGAACGCGATGCCGAACCCGAGGATCCATCCCTTGGGAGTGTCCTTGCGGAGAACGATCGAGCTGATCTTGTCGGTGATCGATCCGAACGAGTGGCCCGGAGCGATGACCGGCGGACGGTCAAACCGGCTCTGGCTGGGAGGCTGGCTCATAGGATTGTTCTGCTCCATATCCGGTTCGATCGAAGCCGACTAGCCGGCGATCTCCTTGTTCTTGTTTCGGACGGCGCCGAGGTACGAGGTGCGCGGGTTCGTATTGACTTCTTCGAGCACCCGGTAGCTGTGCGGCTCGGCCTTGAGCTTCGACACGACGCTATTCGGGTCGGCGACGTCGCCGAAGACGATCGCCTGCGTCGGGCAGGCGGCCTGACACGCGGTACGGATCTCGCCGTCACGAATGCGCCGGCCTTCGCGCTCGGCGTCGATGCGGGCCGCGTTGATGCGCTGCACGCAGAGGCTGCACTTTTCCATGACGCCGCGCGAGCGCACCGTCACGTCGGGGTTCCGCATCAGCTTGAGGCTCTCGGTGTCCCAGTCGGCGAACTGGAAGTAGTTGAACCGGCGAACCTTGTACGGGCAGTTGTTCGCGCAGTAGCGCGTTCCGACGCACCGGTTGTAGGTCATCTCGTTGAGACCCTCGGTCGAGTGCGACGTCGCTTCGACGGGGCAGACCGGCTCGCACGGCGCGTTCTCGCAGTGCTGGCACATCAGCGGCTGATTCACGCTGAACTCGGGGCTCTTCATGCTCCCCTTGTAGTACGTGTCGATCCTCATCCAGTGGAGCTCGCGCCCCATCATGACCTGCGGTTTGCCGACGATCGCGATGTTGTTCTCCGCGTGGCAGGCGATGACGCAGCCGTTACAGCCGGTGCAGACAGTCGTGTCGACGGCGAGACCCCACTTGTACCCCGTCTCGCTCTCCCACTTCGGGTACAGCGACATCTCTCCGCTGTGCGGCCCTTCGTGCACTTCGGCCAGGGCAGGGTTCTTCGTGAACTCCTCGAGCGTTCCGGAACGGACGATGTCGCGGTCGTCGGGCATGACGTGGTGAAGCTGGGTACAGGCTAGCTGGTAGTCGCCCTCGGCGATCACGACCTGGGTGACCGCATACCCGAGAGCGTCGGAGGTACGGAGCGCGTAGGCGTTGAAGCCTCCGCCTTTCGCCTTCTCCTTCGGCGAGGCGACGCTGCCGCCGCGAGTGCGCCCGTAGCCGGTGTGAAGCGTGATCGCGCCGTCGGGATGGCCCGGGACGACCCATGCGGCCACCTTGAGCGCGCGGCTGCCGTGCTTGATCTCGATGACGGGAGCGCGGCGCGACCAGAGATGGAGGTTCTGCTCGTTCCCTTCGCCAGGCAGCCCGCGGTCGCCAACGAGCCCGAGCTTCGTCGCGGTCGCAGGGCTCATCAGCGCGGCGTTGTCCCAGGTGAGCTTGGTGATCGGCTTCGGCAGTTCCTGAAGCCACGCGTTGTTCGCGAACCGCCCGTCGTAGACCGCCGGGTCGGGACGGAAGCTCACCTCGACATCGCCGGACCGATTGCTCGGCGCGATCGCACCGAGTGCGACCGGCATCGCCCTGGGCGTCAGAGCCGTTCCTTCGATCACGCCGTCACGGAGCCACTTGTTCCACGATGCCTCGAAGTCGAGGCCGGGCTTCTGTGCCTTCCAGTAGTTCCGCACGATGTCGTACGGCATGTTGGCGTCGTCGGTGAGGATGGCGAAGAGCTCGTGCGCGTCGCGGCCGTTGTAGAGCGGCGCGATGAGCGGCTGAACGATCGAGGTCGTCCCGTCGAACGCGCGGGCGTCGCCCCACGACTCGAGGTAGTGCGTCTGCGGCACGTGCCAGTGACAGAGCTCGGCGGTCTCGTCGAAATAGAGCGAGAGCGAGGCGCGGAACGGTACCTTGTCCAGCGCGGCCGCGAAGCCGAAATCGGCGGGCGCGTCGAACACGGGGTTGACACCCACCATCAGCAGCACGCGCACTTTGCCGGCCGCCATGTCGGCGGAAAGCTGGCGCAACGACTCGCGACCGATCGCCGGTGCGGCGTCGATCGGGTCGGAGTGGAAGACGGTGACGCCCGTGTTGCCGAGAGTCTCGTTGATCGCGTGTGCGAGTGCGTGCACTGCGGCGGGCTGCTCGGGCCCCGCGATGACGATGCTCCGTCCGCGGGACGATTCCAGGTCCTTTGCGACGGCCTTGAGCCACGCGTCGTGCTCGCTGCCGAGGCTCGCGCCAGGGCCGACACCGAACGCGCCGCCGAGGGCAAACGCGAACTTCTCGATCTCGGACGGCTTGAGCGGGAGGCGGTGATCGGCCGCGGTGCCGGTCGGGGTCGGCATCGTCTCGATGCTGTAAAGCCGGTTGGCGGACGACGTGCCGCGGCGGACGCGGCGCTTCGACATGAAGTCGCGCGCGTAGCGGACCGAGCCGGGGCCCGACGCGAGGAAATCGGCGTCGATCGAGACGACGACGTCGGCCTTGTCGAAGGCATACCAGGTGCTGGCGAACGCGCCACCGAAGGCGAGGCGCGAGCCCTCGAGGTCGTTGTCGCGGCCGTGCGGCTCGTACTGGTGCCAGCGTGCCTTGGGGAGCGCTGCGAGAAGCGTCTTCATCTGCGCGCCGAGCGTCGGCGAGGTCACATGCTCGGTGAGGATTGCGATTCCCTCGCCGGCGGCGTCCTTGAGCGGCTTGAGCTCGGTGCCGAGCGCGCCGAGGAAGTTGGTCCAGGTCGTGATGTTGCCGAGGTGGCGGACCGTCTTGGCGCGGTCCGGATCGTAGAGCCCGAGGATCGAAGCCTGGGTGAAGACGTCGGTCGCGCCCATGCTGCCCGGATGATCGGGATTCCCTTCGATCTTCGTCGGGCGCCCCATGTGCGACTCGACGAGCACGCCGGTCGCGACGCCGCCCAGCGTCATTGCCGTGGCGAAGAAGAGCGGCTTGCCGGGCACCATGTTCTCGGGCTGCCGGACATAGGGGACGATCTTCTCCTGCGGCACGGTGCAGGCCGACAGGCCGGCCAACGCGAGAGACGACCCCATCAGCTTCACGAAATCGCGGCGATCGACCCCATCATTCAGGGGAACCGCCTGCTGCGGGAACTCCTCCGAAACCGAGGCGAAAAACGACTCTTCATCGCCGAGCTCGTGAAGGCTCATCCAGTGCGAGCGCTCCGCCTTCTGGTCAAAGCGCGTTCGGAACGTATCCAGATCGAGTTCTCTCGTGTTGTCGGCCATGACTCCGGTATCCGATCTCGGGGTGTCAGTCGCAGGAAGGACGCGGGGAGAGGTCGAGCTCTCGACGCGACGCAACCTTAGTAATGGCACACCGAGCAGTTCGTCTTGCTCTGAATTCGGTATTCCTTCACCAGCTGCGCACCGAGCGCCTGCTGGTCGTCGGCTTTCCATGCCATGTCGTAGACCTTGTCACGCGGCCGCACGAACTTCTCGGGGCTGCGGTGGCACTGGAGGCACCACCCCATGCTCATCGGCTCGGCCTGGTAGGTCAGCTGCATCTGGTCGACGCGACCGTGGCACGAGACGCAGCCGATTCCCTTGGCCACGTGAATACTGTGGTTGAACTGCACGAAGTCGGGCGTCCGATGCAGGCGCTCCCACTGGATGGCGACGCCGGAACGGTAGGCTTCCCGGATCGGCTCGAGCATCTTCGCGTTCGTCCAGATTTCCTTGTGGCAATTCATGCAGGTCGCCACCGGCGGGATGCCGGCGAAGTTGCTCGTCTCGACGCTCGTGTGGCAGTACCGGCAGTCGATCCCCAGGCCCGACACGTGATGCTGGTGGCTGAACGGCACCGGCTGCTCGAGCGCGACTCCCTGCTGGGTCACGTAGGGTGACTGCTGGAGCATGTAGAGAAGGAACCCCAGAAAGCCGACGAGTGCGGCTCCACCGACGATGCTCGCTCTGGCGATTGCGTTGGCGCTTCTCGGAAAGATCTGCATGCTTTATGTGACTCACGCGCGGACGCGCAAAAGCCTCGAGAGGAGGCTCGCGTCCCAGGGTCAGATTTTTTCGACTGCGTGATAACTTATGAAGCGCCGAGGCGCTCGGCGATCGCGGCGAAGACTACCACCACGCCTCAGGGCGCTCAAGAAAAAACTTGCGATTTTTCGTGTTTTTCTGCGATGAACATCACGTTTCAAAGTGAACGATGATTCAATGACGAGTGACGCGCGCCACACGGATTCGCAGGGCGACTGCTGCAAGCGCGACGGTCGCGACAGGAGCCAGCTGAAGCGCGACCTCGAGCCCCGTCAGCGTCGAGCCGATCTCCCTCACTGAGACCGCGATCCAGGTCGCGGTCGTCAACGACGACGCAAGCGTCGCGACGAGACCGAGGCGAATCCACCGGGGAGCCGCGCTTCCTGATCCCGTCCAACGACCCCAGAGCGCGGCGAGAAACCCCGGGAGCCCGAGCAGGCCGAGAACGAACGACACCAGGAAGGCGCCGATCGTGCCGTCGATCGCCCCTTCGCCACGAACGCTCGCCCAGAACACCGGCATCGGCCAGCGGAGCGAGAGGACTGCGCAGCAACTCAGGAGCGCCCGGAGCACCGGAGCGATTCCCCCGCGCGACGCTCCCGGAAGCTTCGTCACCGCGCGTCCGCTCATCCGCAGTCTCCGCGGTCAGTTCCGGATACCGGACGCACGCTGCCGGCGATCCAGGTCGCGGATCGCCGTGATCAGGCGGTTCGCGGTCGCGCCGCCTTTCCTGACAACGCCGGCTATCTTGCTCTCGAGCTGCATCCGTTCCGCGGGCGAGACGTCGTGCGAGGTGAGGATGAGAATCGGGATCGTCGCGGTTCGCGGCTCGTTCTTCAGTTGCGTGGCGACCTCGAAACCGTTCATCCCGGGCATCATCAGATCGAGCACCACGGTGTCGGGAAGAATCTCTCGCGCGATCGCGAGCCCTTCCTCGCCCGACAGCGCACGCTGCACGTCGAAGCCGTTCGCCTCGAGTTCGTCACCGAGAAGATCGAACACCGCCGGATCGTCGTCGATGATCAGCAGTCTCGGCCTGAGCTTCCCCCCTCCCGAAGAGGTCAGCTCCCGGAGGCGTTGCACGAACCGCTGGCGGTCGACCGGCTTCACCATGTAGTCCTCGGCGCCGAGCGCCAGCCCGAGATCGCGGTTCTGCGTCATCGACACGATCACCACCGGAATCTCCCGGGTCAGGTCGTCCGCCTTGAGCCGCTTGAGCACCTCCCAGCCGTCGAGCCCCGGGAGAACGAGGTCGAGCGTGATCGCGACGGGACGAACCTGTCGCGCCAGCCGAAGCGCCTCCTCGCCGAGCCGCGCGCGCACCGCCGAGTAACCCGCCGCCTCGATGTAGCCGCGCAAGGTCTCGTAGGTGACCGGGTCGTCTTCCACGACGAGGATGCGCTCCGCCGCTGCGGCCAACTGCGGTCCGTCGCTCCGGACGGCCGTCGCGGCGACCTCGAGCCTAACCGGAATGCGGAACCAGAAGTTGCTGCCGCTTCCCTGCTCGCTCTGCACTCCGACCACGCCTCCCTGCAACTCCACGAACTTCTTCACGAGGGAGAGGCCGAGGCCGGTCCCCTCGAATTGCCGGCTGATCGTAGCGTCGACCTGACGGAACTCCTCGAAAACGACCGGAAGGTTCTCCGGCGAGATCCCGATCCCGTGGTCGGTCACCGAGATCTCGACCGCGTCCCCCCCACGCAGCACCCGGGGAACCAGCGTCGCGCGCACGGTGACGGAGGATTCCTCGTGCGAGAACTTCACGGCATTCGAGAGAAGGTTGTAGAGCACCTGCTTGAACTTCCCCGAATCACCCTCGACCACCGGCAGGTCCGCCGAGATCTCCAGATCGAACGCAACCCGTTTCCGCTGTGCCATCCCCCTCATGAGGTGGCAGACCCCTTCGATCTGGGGCCGGACCTCGAATGGCTCGACAAACACCTCCATCTTCCCCGCCTCGATCTTCGACAGGTCGAGGATGTCGTTGATGATGTTGAGCAGATGCTGTCCCGAGGTCTGGATCAGGTTAAGGAAGTTGAAGTGCTTCTCCGAGATATCGCCCTTGAGCCGCTCCGAAAGAATCTCGGAGAAGCCGATGATCGAGTTCAGCGGCGTCCGGAGCTCGTGGCTCATGTTGGCGAGGAAGGCGCTCTTGGCCTGGTTCGCCTGCTCCGCCTCGAGACGCTTGATCGCGAGCTCCCGGAGCATGCGCGCCTTCGAAATCGCCGACACCGCGTGCTCGC
>JAMPYE010000076.1 GCA_023700825.1 Thermoanaerobaculia bacterium
AAGGCGACCCGGCGGTCGGCCCGAACTGACCCAGACGGCGCTTCGCGCCGCGCGCAGGCAGGAGTGCCTGCGCCACATTGGCGCCTCACGCCCCCGGCCGCAGCTGAATCCGGAGTGCGAGCGACGAGGCCGTCGCGTGAACTCCCGGCTCGAGCTCGAAGCCGTCCTCGGGATCCGAGGTGTCGCTGCCGAGGAGCAGAAGCAGCCGCGCGAGCTCTTTCAGCGCAAGGCGGTCGCCTTCGACCACGACCTCGCCTCCCGACGCGCGCAGCGTCACGGGTGACTTCGCGAGCCCTTCGAGCGCCATCATCGCGAGCTCGACGTTCACCATCGCTCACTCTCCTTCGTAGACCGCGGAGTTGCGTTCCGTTTCGTGCAGGACCACGCGGCGCAGGCGCCCTTCGACGATCGCGGGAGCCATCTGTTCCCAGAACGCCCTGGCAAGGTTCTCGGCGGTCGGGATCACTCCCCGCAGGAACTCGACGTCGACGTTGAGGTTGGTGTGGTCGACGCGGTTGACCACACGGTCGCGCATGATGTCCTTGAGCCGCTTCAGGTCGATCACCATGCCGGTCTCGGGATCGATCGGCCCCTCGACGCTCACCTCGAGCACGTAGTTGTGGCCGTGCCCCGACGGGTTGTCGCACTTTCCGTAGACGCGACGATTCCACTCGGCATCCTTCGCCGGGTTGTTCAGTCGGTGCGCCGCGGAGAAATCGAGTCTTGCGGTGACGATCATCGGTTCTCTTCCTTGGGAACAGGTTGCACGATGTCACTGACAATGCGCGGCAAGGCCGCGCTTGTTCCCGGCCGCATGGGCACGCCGGGCTCCGACACGCGCTAGAACGCCAGGCCGTCGAGCGCCGCGGAGAGCGTGCCGCTCTTCTCGCGAATCACGCGCGTGAGCTTCGTGAACCGCGGGTCAGCCTGCAGGTAACCGAACAGCGGGTTCGACACGATGTAGGTCAGCGTCGGTTCGGAGCGTGCGACCGAGCGATCGAGCGCCTCGAGGACCAGTTTTTGTCTGTTGAGCAGGACGTTGATCTCGGCCACCAGGGTGTAGTGGTCGGCGGCGCGCTCGGGCGCGGCCTCGGCCTTCGCGATCTCCGTGTCGGCCGTCGCCGCGTCTCCCTGCCCGGCCGCGACGAACGCATTCATCATCGGCAGCGTGTAGGGGTGGCCCAGGCGCTTCTGTCGATCGTGCTCGAGCTGGATGATCGTGTCCGAGCGGCGAATCACCGCGAGGCGCCCGACCTTGAGCGAGAGCCACGGGTTGTCCTGCTGCGTCTCCTGGACTTTGTAATAGGCCTTTACCGACGCGTCGACGCGTCCGCGCGCCAGCAGGACGTCGGGCTCGTGGATGCGGGGATTCACGGCGCGCGCGACCGCGAGCTTGTCGACCGCGTGCTTGAACTTCGCTTCGTTGGCCACGGACAGCGAGTATTCACCGACGAGCGTGATCACCGCGGGGTCATCACCCTTCGCGGACATCAACGAGCCGAGATACTCGATCGCCTTGGCGGGCTGGCCGCGCTCGGCCTCCCATTTCGCCAGCTGCGTCCGGATCTCCATGTTCGCCGGCTCGAGCGAGGCGATGACGACGGCGTCCTTGTAGGCGTCGTCGATCGCTCCCGTCTCCGTGTGGAGCTCGTAGAGGAAACGATGCGCCCGGAGGAAGTTCCCGTCGGCGGCAACCGACTTCTTCGCCGATGCAATCGCCTTGGCGGAGTCTCCGGCGCTACGCTGCGCCACCGCCTCGAGGAACGCCTTCGCGGCGACGGGATTGCCGGACACGAGCGCGGTCGCGTCCTTGCCGAGCTTCGCCGCCATCCAGTGCGCGAGCTCGATCGACGGGGCGAGGTTGTCCTTCGCCTTCGCGGGGAGCGCGATCGGCTCGCCTTCCGTCGTCGCACCGCCTTCGGTGATCGTGGGGACGAGCACGAGGCCGGCGTCCGTCTTCCGGAGCAACCCTCCGAGCTGCCTGTTCGTCGGCGCGGCCGCGTCGGCGAGCGTGAGAGTCGGCTCGAGCCGGAGGATCGCCGTAGCCGTCGCGCGGATGTCGTTCGCCATCGCGACGAGCTTCGGGTCGGGTGGCGCGGCGGGCGCAACCGCCGTCGCGGTCGTATCGGTCGTGGCCGGAGGTGCGGGAGGCTCCACGGTGATCTCGCCGACGAAGACCTCCGACGGGTTGGCCCTGGGCGCAGTGTCCGTCGGCGTCGGTGGTGCCGTAGACGTGACCGCCGCCTGCGTCGCGACCGCGGAGGGCTGGGGAGCCGGGGGCTCGCCACCCTTTCTCAGCATGAACACCGCCGCGGCGCCGGCTCCGACGACGAACAGCGCTGCGATGATGCCGATCAGGGCCAGGTTCGACTTCTTCTTCGGTGGAGCTTCGCGCGGCACGTCGGAGGAGGCGTCTTCGAGGTCTTCGCTCTCCGGCTCGTCGACGACCGCAGCCGGCGCGACCGGCGCTGCGACAGGGACGGGCCTCGGGGTTGCCGGAGCAGGCGCCGCGGGTGGAAGCGGCGGCACTGCGTGGGGCGTTCGTAGCGCGGTGTCGAGCGAAGGCGCGGCGTAGAAGTTCACGTCGCGGAATCGTCCCGCGGCTGCCGGCGGAGACGCGAGATGGAGCGCCTTGATCACTGGTTCGGAGACGAGCGTCTGCATCGGCTCCATCGCTTCGAGCACTGCCTGGGCGATCTCGAGCCCCGGTCCCGCCGGTTTGCCCGCCACCGCGACGAGCTCGCCGTAGTGAACCACCGAGCGGGGCTCGACCGGCTCCTGCGCATTCGACATGTTGTACTCGACGATGTCGGCGAGACCCTTCCGCGCCGCGCGCAGCGCGCTCTCCGCGTCGGGCATGTCGGCGACCATCCGGGGGCCGAGCGAGTCGAGCACCTTGCCGTCGAACAGGTAGACCGCCTCGCCGAGAAACTGCTGCATCTGCGTCTCGAGGCGCGCGGCGCGCGCGGGGTCCTTCTTCTTCAGAAGCTCGTGGTAGGGGAGCTCGCAGACGACGATCCAGGAGGGGGCCGACGCGGCCTGAGGAGCCGGCGCGGCTGCCGGAGCGGGAGCCGAACGACGTGCCGCGAGGCGGTCGATGTTAGGCTCGACCCTGCGGAGATCCGCGAGAAGCTCGTCGGCCTTCTGGTAACGCTTGTCGGGGTTCTTCTGGAGGCAGCGCCCGATGAGCGAGAGCATCGTCTTGTCGACGCTCGGCGCGGTCGGTGCCGCGGGTGCGTTGTGGGCGATCGCCTGCGTCACGTCGGCCGGAGTCGCGCCGCGGAACGGGAGCTTCCCCTCGAGCATTTCGTAGAAGACGGTTCCGAGCGCGAAGATGTCGCTGCGCGCGTCGACGGGCTTTCCGATGACCTGCTCGGGCGAGAGGAACGAAGGTGTGACCGCGTCGTTCGGCCGGATCGCGCCGAGCAGCGCCTGGCCCGTCTCGTGCCGTTTCCGGATCGAGGCGTAGCCGATGCCGACGAGCCGCACGTCGCCCTGCGGAGTCACGACGAACGACTCGCTCGTCAGCTCGCCGTGCACGAGCGACTTCGAGTGCAGGTGCGCGAGCGCCTCGCTCATCTGGAACGCCAGTCGTAGGAACTCCCCGCGCGTTGGAGGCTGGAGCCTCGAGCGCTCGCGCAGCGTCTCCCCCTCGATCAACTCGGTCGCCACGAAGAGCAACTCGCGATCGATGTCGATCTCGAGCACCTGCGCGAGGCCCGGGTGGCGCATCGCGGCGTTGACGCGCATCTCTTTCAGAAATGCCTCGCGCTGGGCCTTGTCCTTCGGCAGGATGCGTGTGAGGATCTTGATCGCGACTGGTTTGCCGTTGCGTGTGTCGCTGGCCTTCCAGGCGTTCAACGAGCCCGAAAAGCGCTCGGTCAGCGCGTAGTGAAGCAGAGTTGATCCGGGTGCAAGACTTTCCGGGACGCTCGACATGCGCCGATTATAACCGTACGGGAGGTGCCTCCATGAGGGCAGCCATCATCGCAGTCGGCAGCGAGATGCTCGGGATCTCGAAGGTCGACACGAATTCGCTCGAGGTCACGCGCCATCTCGAGGAGTGGGGCGTCGAGCTGGTGCGCAAGTCGGTCATCGGCGACCACGCGGCCGACCTCGGCCGGGAACTGCGCGAGACTCTCGACAGCTGCGACGTCGTCATCGTGATGGGGGGGCTCGGACCAACCGAAGACGACGTGACGAAGGACGTCGTCGCCGGCGTCCTTGGCATCCCGATGCGAGAGGAGGGCGAGGTGCTGGCGAAGATGGTCGCGCTGTTCGCAAATCGCGGCTATCCGATGCCGGAGACGAATCGGAAGCAGGCGCTCGTCTTCGAGGGGCACGGTTACCTCCGCAACCCGCGCGGCACCGCGCCCGGCTTTCACCTCGAGATCGACTGGAGCGGCAGGACGCGCCACCTCTGGATTTTTCCCGGTGTGCTGAACGAGTTGCGCGGCATGCTGGAGGCCGACTTTGGCCCATGGCTGCAAATGCTCGGTCTGCCTCGCCGCCACTGGCGCACGCTCCGGATCATCGGGATGCCCGAGTCGCTTGCCGACGAGAAGCTCAAGGCGTTTTACGAGAAGTACCGCGACACACCCGTCACGATCCTCGCGTCGCGTGGGGAGATCTCGCTTCATTTCTACGCTCTGGGCTCAGAAGACGAGGCGTACGCGAAGCTCCTGGCGATGGAAGCCGACGCTCGCGAAGCGCTCGGCGAGCGGGTGTACGGAACGGGTGACGACACCATCGAAATGGTGATCGGACGAATGCTCCTCAGCCGTGGAGAGACGGTCGCGATCGCGGAGTCGTGTACGGGTGGATTGCTCTCGACGCGCATCACCGACGTCGCGGGCAGCTCGCAGTGGTTTCCCGGCGGGGTCGTCGCCTACTCGGGCGACGTGAAGATGTCGATGGTCGGCGTCGACCCGGCGCACATCCAGCAACATGGAGAAGTGTCCGAGGAGGTCGCGCGGGGACTGGCCGAGGGGGCGCGCCGCCGATTCGGAGCGACCTGGGGCATCGGCGTCACCGGTATCGCAGGCCCCGACGGCGGCAGCGAAGAAAAGCCGGTCGGCACCGTGCATATCGCGGTGGCATCGAACGCCGGCGTCGAACACCGGAAGATCTATTTCGCCGGCGGACGTGAAAACGTGCGACGCTTCGCGACGAACGCAGCGCTGGACCTGTTGAGGATGGGGATGAGGCGAGCCTGACCGTTGAACGCCACGCTGCCCGCCACGCTGTGCAACCCTGTCGCGACGGCCTCAAGCTCTCCCTCCCCCACACTGCCAAGCAAGCTGGCTGCGCCACCGGCGCGTTCAATGTTGGGTTCGTTCTCGACATCAATGCGACTTGCTGGTTCCTCGGCAGGTTCGACGAGGAACGACATTGCGCGCACGTGCCCGCAACCAGCGCCCTGCCACATGCAGGATTAGTCGCGCTCCGAGCACCATGAGTGAGGACTCCCGATCGCAGGCAGTGCCTTCTACGCTCCGGTCCTGTCACGAAACTGAAAACAGCGATCAGTTCGAGGGTAGGGAAACGGTCCGCTCAGGCGACTCCATAGGTTGAAGGTCGCGTTCACCATGGCCTTCAGAAAGGTATGAAAAAGGTCATGCAACCAGGATCTTTACCTCGATGCTTCGCTATCGTCATGCTCGGGCTTATCGCGCTCACTGAATCCTCATCGGCGGAAAGCAGGGAGGTCATCCGTCACCCACAAAGCGTGCCGGGGCAGTACTTCGTCGGCCTCGACGTGAGAACACCCCACGCACTCGAACACCTCGCGCACAGTCTCGCCCAAACTTACGGTGGCACCGTTGTCGAGCTGTTCCCGGCGGCGCTCGGAGGCGGTCTATTCGAGTTTCCCATGGAGTCCGCTGCGCGCCTCGCACGTGACCCGCGGGTCCGATATGTGGAGGAGAATCCGATCATTGAACCCTCCTTCAGCCAAGTCTCGGCGGTCTCGAATGCAGGCGACGGGACCTACCTCTGGTATCTCGACAGAATCGACCAACACTACGGTCACAACCTCGACGGCTACTATTTGTACTGCAACACCGGTGCCGGTGTGCCCACCTACATAATCGACACTGGGATCGACGAGACGCATCCCGAGCTTCAAGGACGTGTCGCCTTTCAGCACGACTTCTTTACGCGAAGCTACAACGTGTCGAACCCCTGCTCCAGCACATGGTATGGGTCACACGGTACTGCTGTCGCATCGATCGCAGGTGGTCATTACACCGGCGTCGCCGATGACGCCATTCTGATCGGGCTAAAAACTCTTCCGTGCAACGCCGTTACCTCCAATTTTCTCCCACTCGTGGCAGCGTTGAACTGGATTGTCACAGCTCCCAATCAGGCCCCGTCGTACACTGCCGCACCGCTCAATCCGTACAGTTCGACTCCCGGCGTAGTCAATCTTAGTGGATGGACATTTCCGGGGTACGTGGCTACTGACGGAAGCTGGACCTCGCCAACTATTGAAACCGTGTTCCAGAGTGTTGCCAATGCGGGGAACGTCATAGTAACGTCTGCCGATAACTACACTTGGGATGCATGTCGATTCTCTCCAAACAACCTTGCCTTCGGTCAACCCGGCGGACAACCAGGTCACGTGATTACGGTCGGTGGAACAATGCTCAGCGGTGGGCTCGACTACCGCTGGAACGATGCCGGACAGTCCGGACAAGATAAGGGTTCCAACTCGGGCAATTGCATCAGCATTTGGGCACCGGCGGCGAACATTTACTCCGCGCGCCACAGTGGCTACTACAACCAGTTCGGTGTACGATATGCTTCGGCGTCCGGGACCTCGTTCGCCGCACCAATCGTCTCGGGCATGGCAGCCAGATACATGCAGTACTTCAAGAAGAAGTATGGAAGCTCCCCCCCACCATCCGACGTCTATAGTTTCCTGGATGGTCAAAGCGTCAAGTTTCAGCAAAATGGAACGACGCCGCTCGTGCAAGGAACTGCAACACCGACCTGGACAGGGTGGGACCCAATCAATGGCACAACCACCTTACATACTCCCGTCGACACATGGCGAAATGTAGGGATGGCTCACTGGACCGAAAGCTGCCGCGTGAGGCCCGTACGACCATGACGACCAAGCACATCATCATGGTTGGTCTGCTTGTTGTGGCTATCTGGCCGAGCACGTTTGCCCAATCTTCCGGCCCTACCGACCCAGCTACGTACGAAACGGTGCTGATCCCGCTCGACGTGCAGCTCGCATCAGACCCGCTGCCCGGCGCCAACGGAAGCAAGTGGGTGGTCGAACTTCAGGTCTGCAACCTTCACGACGATGAGGTTCTTTTCAATCAGTCAGGTCCAATTTGTCCGCTTCCTGGCGGTTGCGAGACGCAGTCAGGTTTCCCCGCGCTTTCGGCTGGCTTCATCGGAACACTCGAAAGGAATCCTCCGCACACCGGGATCGAAGGACGGCTTCAACACGTTCAGCGGTCGCACTCGTCGCTCGTGAGGTTTCAACTCAGACTCTTTGACGTGAGCCGTGACGACGTTAACCTTGGTACCGAGATTCCCGTCGTACGTGAGTCCGACTTTCTGATGGGGAGGACCGCACTCCTCGCCATTCCGGTCGGCGCGGAGTCACGAGTAGCACTTCGGATCTACGACCCCTCCGGCGGAGGCGGCGGAGAGGAATTGATGGTCCGCGTCTACTCTGAGTTCGGCAAGGACCTCCTTTGGGAGACCCGCGTCACACTCACGGCCTTCGTGCCGCAGTTCTTTCCAGAGTTTCCGCCCCTTCCGGGCTACGCGGATCTGTTCTCCCTCGAACAGCTTCCAGAACTCGCTGGATACGAGAGGGTGCGAATCGAGATCGAGCCCGTCAATCCCGCCATGAAGTACTGGGCGATGGCCTCGATCACAAACAACTCGACGCAGATGGTCACGATCGTCAGCCCGCAGTGATGAATGAAGGGAACGAGGTCGATGGCCTCGTTCCCTTCGCAATCTGGTTGTCAGATCGGCGATGACCGGTGGTAACTTCCAACGTCGCGTCCGAAAAGGGTTGAAGATGAACGACCAGTTGACAGTTGACCGCTCTCACCTCTCGCCTAACAACTAACAACAACCCCTCGCCATGACAAAAACACGAGCCGACGCCCTCGCCATCCTCCACCGCTACACGCAGTCCGACTCCCTTCGCAAACACGCCCTCGCCGTCGAGCAGGCGATGCGCGCCTGCGCGCGCAGGTACGGCGGGGACGAGGATCGATGGGGGCAGTGCGGGCTGCTCCACGATTTCGACTACGAGGCGTATCCGACGGCCGAGGAGCATCCGTTCGTCGGCTCGAAGATCCTCGAGGCGGAAGGGTGGGGCGAGGAGTTCCGCCGGGCGATCCTCGGGCACGCGGAGTACACCGGCGTGCCGCGCGACACGATGATGGCCAGGGCGCTGTTCGCCTGCGACGAGCTTTGCGGGTTCCTCACGGCGTGCGCGCTGGTCCAGCCCGGCAAGACGCTCGCCGAGGTGAAGGTGTCGTCGGTGAAGAAGAAGCTGAAGGACAAGGCCTTCGCGCGCAGCGTGAATCGCGACGACATCGTGAACGGCGCCAGGGAGCTCGAGGTCGAGCTCGAGGCCCACATCGAGTTCGTGCTTGGCTCGCTGTGCGAGATCGCACCGGAGCTGGGGCTCGGGTAACAGCTACTTCCCGGCCTCGACCCACGGGAAGATGCGGATCGATTCCGGAAAGAGGACCGCCCCAGTGTCGGTCGAAGCTTCCGTGTCTCGCATGATCCACGTCTCGTCGCCGACGATCACCACTCCCGGGCCGGCCACGGTGCCGAGCACGGCGCTCAACGAATGCCACGCGTGCCAGTGCCCGAAGTCTGCGCAGTTTGCCGGTTGCGGCGAGAAGTACGGCTCCGACGCGTCGGTGTCCTCGTAGAGAAAGTCGTCGTGCTCGATCGCGGGAATCTCGAACGACGGGCTTCCGTCGGCGCAGCGCGCGTACGCTTGTCCATGAAAGACGATTGCCCCGCCCGCCGTGCCGGCCACGAGGTCGCCCCGCGTCGATTCGAAGCGTTTCTGCCACTCCGCACTCGAGCTCTTCAGCTCGGTACCGTGAAAGCGCACGATCCAGTCCCAGAGCGAAACGAGATCGTCCGGGTGAGCGAACGAGGCAGGAAGTTCTTTCCCCGTGCCGATCGTCCAGCTCCCGAATTGCAGTGCCCGCTCCCGGTAGACGGGGGGCAGGCTGAAGCCGAGTCTCGTCTCGGCCTCGGTTAGGTCGTCCGCGGTTACCCGGCGCGCGTCGGTGAGTGCGACGCCCGAGAGATCGGCGGAAGTGTGTGCCGCGAGCTCCTGGTGAATCGTCGCCCAGGCCTTCCCCACGCCGACTCGTTTCGCGTCGCGGAGAAATCGCTGCGCGAGCCAGTCGTATCGGACGATCGCGCCGCTCCCTCGGATCGGCACCTTCTTCCCGTCGAGCAACTCCATCTCGCCGGTGAGTGCGTACGAGTGGATGCCATCCGGAAGCTGCACGGTGACCGATCTCTGCTTGCGCAGCGGGGCGTTGCGAACCTCCAAACGCGACGGATCTCCGTCGTCGATGCGAATCTCGATCGTTTCGCGACGCTGGTCGTCACCGATACGGTTGCGGATCGTCACGCTGTCTGCGCTGCGCGCGTCCTTCGTGCAGCCCGCGATCAGGACGAACGCGCAGAGGACCA
The DNA here is from genome assembly GCA_023700825.1 of Thermoanaerobaculia bacterium. GTDB lineage: Bacteria > Acidobacteriota > Thermoanaerobaculia > Gp7-AA8 > Gp7-AA8 > JACPDH01. The sequence continues at coordinate 9,709 of JAMPYE010000076.1, forward strand.
TTTTCGCGACGCTGAAGAAGGCGCGTGGTGATCGGCTTGTCTGGCGCATGGAAACGAGCCTCGGCGTTCCGGCCGAATCATCGGCCACGAACGGTTCTTTGTCTTGTTTGCCCGAAATCGTAGCACGCGCTCGCGAGCCGGATGACGTAAGGGCCCGTGTCGGGCCGGGGCATCGCAGGAAGGCTGGCAAAAGAAAGCGGCGAAGGCCCGGAAGGACCTTCGCCGCCAGATTGAGGGTAAGGATCAGAGGCTGCGCTTCTTGGCGCGGATGTTCCTGCGGCTGCCCTTGTTCTTGCCGCCGCCGCCGAACGGGCCACCGGCGCCACTGCCGCCGCCGCTCCCGCCGCCGTAGCCGCCGCCACCACCACCGCCGTAGCCGCCACCACCACCGCCGCCGTAGCCACCGCCACCGCCGCCGCCGCGCGAGTCGAATCGCGGGGGACCGCCGCCGCCAAAGCCGACATTGGGCTTGCGGGGACGGTCATCCGAGACGTTCACGCGGAGCGCGCGACCTGCCAGCTCGTATCCGTTGAACTTCTCGATTGCCTTCTGGGCGTCATCCTCGTTCTCGAACTCGACGAACGCGAATCCGCGCGGACGGCGCGTTTCGCGGTCGAGGGGGAGGAAAACGTCCTTGAGCGGCCCGACCTCTTTGAACAACGCCTCGAGCTCTTCGCGCGTGGTGTCGAACGCGAGGTTGCCGACAAACAGCTTGGAAGCCATGAAACTCTCTCTTTCTGCGGCGCTGCCGCCGCCTGAAGGCTTCCGGCCGTCTACCCGCGGGCGAAGTCTACAATGACAGCGCCCCGGATCGGCGTTTTTCTTTCGCGTTTCCCGGGTGCCGCCATCCTCGCTCGGGGCTTATTGGCGCAGTAGCAACAGGTTCTTGATTACATCGTTGTATAGAACGACCAGCATCAGGGCCGCGAGCATCGCAAAGCCGATCTGCTGGATTCGCTCCTTCACAGCCATCGAAAGATCGCGCCGCGCGACTCCCTCCACCGCCAGGATCGCGATGTGGCCGCCGTCGAGCACCGGGATTGGAAGCAGGTTCATGATCCCCAGCTGCAGCGAGATCCCCGCCATCAGGTAGACCACCGCCTTCCAGCCGGTCCGGAGCATTTCGCCCGAAATTCTCGCGATGTCGATCGGCCCGCTGAACTCCTTCACGCTTCCCTGCATCTTGAAGAGGCGTGAGATCACCACCCAGGCGTAGCGCACCATCTTGATGTTCTGGTCGATGCTGTCGCGGACTGCCGGGATGAGTGCGAGCTTCCTCATCGTGGTCGGGGGGAAGATGCCTCGCAGCGGGTCGTTCGGCTTCGCCTCCGGAAGCGTGAGCGCGAGAACGGCTCCGGCCCGTTCGATTCCGAGCGAAACCGGCTTCCGCGGCGACTTCTCGAGCTGTTCCTGCAGGTCGACGAGTTGAGAGACTTCCTTTCCGTTGACACTGATGATCTTGTCACCAGCGCGGACGCCCCCGATCGCGGCGGGGCTTCCCTCGACGACGCGACCCACCTCGGTAGAAAGAAACTTCTGCACTCCGGCGACCCCGGTGATTCCGTACTCGGTCGTCTGCTTCTCGGGCACGACGACGGTCGTCAGTTCGGTGTCGCCGCGCTGCACGCGCAGCCGCACCGGGGTGTTGGGATGCAGGCTGATCGAAAGCTTCAGATCGTCCCAGGTGTCGATCCGTTGGCCGTTCGCTTCGAGAATGCGGTCGCCGATCTTGAGCCCGGCCTTGTCCGCCGGACGCCCCTCGATGACCGCACCGAGCACCGGGCGGTCTTCCTTGAGCACCTCGATCCCCGCCATGTTCAGCCAGGTGAGGAAGAGGATCGCGACCAGCACGTTCATCGCCGGTCCCGCGAAAAGAATCAGGAATCGCTGCCACTTCGGCCTGCCGAGGAACTCGTCGGGAGCCGGCGTCTGGCCTTCTTCGGGCATGTCGCCTGCCATCCGCACGTAGCCGCCGAGCGGGATCAGCGAGAGCCGATAGTCGGTCTCGCCCCGCTGAAAGCCGAAGAGGCGGCGTCCGAAACCGAACGAGAAGACCAGCACGCGGACGCGGAAGAGCTTGGCGACGAGGAAGTGCCCCGCCTCGTGGACGAAGATGAGGAAGCCGAGAACGATGACGAACGCGGCGAGATTGGTGGCGAGGTTATAGAACATCAAGCGCTCTGTGCGGGGCGGGCTCAGGCCCGACCAGCAGCTGCGGTCGATGAAACAACGGTCTCGCGCGCCGCATTGCGGGCCCAGCCATCCCAGTAGACGGCGTCTTCGAGCGTTTTCACCGGCGTAACCGATCCGGCGTGGCGTTCCATGACGCGCCGGACGATTTCCACGATCGCCATGAACGGGATCTGGCCGGCCAGGAAACGCTCGACCGCGATCTCGTTCGCGGCGTTCAGCACCGCGGGCATCGACGCGCCGGTGCGGCAGGCCTCGTAGGCGAGCGCGACGGCGGGGAAGCGGACGTGGTCGATCTCGAGAAACTCGAGGTTCCGGATCGCCGCCAGGTCGAGCCGCGCGAACGGCGCCCGGGCGCGCTCCGGGTAGAGCACGGCGTACTGCACCGGGAACTTCATGTCGGTGGTCGAGAGTTGCGCCATGATCGAGCCGTCGATGTATTCGACCATCGAGTGAACGATCGACTGCGGGTGGACGATGATGTCGATCTTGTCCGCGGGCATCGCGAATAGATGGTGGGCCTCGATGACCTCGAGCCCCTTGTTCATCATCGTCGCGGAGTCGATGCTGATCTTGTTGCCCATCTTCCAGGTCGGATGGGCGAGCGCGTCGCCGATCGTGATGTCGGCGAAGGTCGCCGGGTCGCGCCGGAGGA
>JAMPYE010000673.1 GCA_023700825.1 Thermoanaerobaculia bacterium
ACGTGTCGCTGAACCAGAGCTTACGATCGAAGCCTTTGCCGTCCTTCGTTCCCTTGATCCAGAGCTTCGCCGTCACGACCGCGGTGTCGCCCCAGACGTGCACCTTCTGAGAATCGTCGATCTCCACCTGCTTTTCCCAGACGATCGACTTCGCGCGCGCTTCGTCGAGCAGGTCTTTCTTCCCGTACACCGTCCCGTTGCCAAGCACGAGCACGAAATCGTCGGCGAGGATCCCGGCCATCGTGTCCGCGTCATTGCGCTCGACCGCGGCCTGGTACTTGGTGTCGAGCGCGGCGACGATCTCGGCGTCCGTGCCCGCGGCCGCGGGTACCGCGGCAATCAGTGCGCCGAGCGTTCCGATGACCATCGCGACGTAAGTGTTGAACGTGGGTCCGGGCTTCGAAGTTCGTACGGGGTTCATCTCTCTCTCCCTGGCGGACGTGGCCTTCACCGCCCGTTTCTCCCTAAACACAGCCAACGTCGGCGGCGTTCGTCCCGCAGGCAGGGCTTCCGGCCTTGCCCCCGATTCGCGCAACTCGCTCGATCCCCGTCGACCCGCGAAGGCCGGAGGCCTTCGCTACACGTCGTCAGGTTGCACCCCACCCCACGCGCGGATACGCTAGCTGGCGGCCATGATCGTCATCAAGTTCGGCGGCACCTCGGTGGGCGAGACGCACCGTCTCCGGCAGGCGATCGAGATCGTCGCGGAGCGGCGTGAGCGCCGCCCCGTCGTGGTCGTCTCCGCCCTGGCCGGAGTGACCAACCAGCTGGTCGCCGCGACCGAAGCCGCCGCGGCAGGCCGCTTCGACGAAGCGCTCGAGCTCGTCACCCGCATCCGCGAACGGCACGAGGAGAGCGGCTTCGCGCTCATCGGCCAGAAGATCGACTTCTACGAATCGTTCACGGCGCAGCTCGGGCGTCAGATCGAGCAGATCACGTCGATCCTGCGCGGCGTGTCGCTCGTCGGCGAAACGAGCCCGCGCGCGAAGGATCTCGTCGTCGCTCTCGGCGAGAAGCTCTCATCCGTGCTCTTCTCCTACGCGATGCGGACCAAGACCCTGACCGGCGTCCACGTCGACTCGGGCGACGTCATCGTGACCGATGACCGTTTCGGCGAGGCGACCCCGCTCATGGCCGAGACGACCGCGGCGGCGCGCCTCACGATCGTCCCCGAGTCCGAGCGCAGCCACATTCCCGTGCTGGGCGGCTTCTTCGGCCGTTCGCTCTCTGGCGCGACGACCACGCTCGGCCGCGGCGGATCCGACTACAGCGCCGCCCTGATCGGTGCCGCGATCGGCGCGGAGGAGATCCAGATCTGGACCGACGTCGACGGAATGATGACGTGCGACCCGCGCGTGATCCCGGCGGCGAAGGTGCTCGACCTCGTCACATACGACGAGGCGGCGGAGCTCGCCTACTTCGGCGCGAAGGTCCTTCATCCGAAGACTCTGTGGCCCGCGGTCGAGGGTCAGATTCCCGTCCGCGTCCTCAACACGCACAACCCGGCGAGTCCCGGCACGCTGATCACCCGCGACGGGAAGCCGGGGGCGCACGGCCCGCGAGCACTCGCGATGCGCAACGGGATCACGGTGGTGCAAATGACCACGACGAGGATGCTCGAGGAGTCGGGCTACCTCGCGCGACTCTTCGACGTCTTCGCACGCCACGGAGTCGCCGTCGACCTCGTGACGACCTCCGAGGTTTCGGTCTCGGCGACGGTCGACGACTCGAAGAAGCTCGACGCCCTGGTTCGAGACCTGACCCTGCTCGCGTCGGTTTCGGTGATCCGCGATCGCGCGGTGATCGCGATCGTCGGCCGTGACCTGACGCGCGAGCCGGAAGTCGCCGCGGCACTCTTCCGCTCGCTCGCCGGGATCCCCGTATCGATGATGACGCTGGGCAGCTCGGGCCTCAACCTGAGCGTGGTGGTCGACGCCGCGCGCGCCGACGAGGCGCTGCGCTCGATACACCGGACACTGTTCGAGGGAGGCGCATGAAGATCGCGATTCACGGCCGTGGACGGATGGGGTCGCTCGTCGAACGGGTGGCGATGCTGCGGGGACACGAGATCGCCGCGACCTTCGACGTCGACACTCCGATCTCCGCGCCTGCGCTGGCCGGCATCGACGTCGTCGTCGACTTCTCCCACGCCTCGGCCATCGACGCGGTCGTGACGGCGTGTTGCGAGGCGCGCGTCGCCCTCGTCACCGGGACGACCGGATGGGACGATCGCCGCGGCGCGATCGAAGCGCGCGTGACCGCGGCCGGGATCGGGATGGTGGCCGCCGCGAACTTCTCTCCCGGCGCGACCATCGCATTCGCCCTCGCGCGCGAGGCCGCACGGCTCGTCGCTTTGTTCGGCGAGTACGAGGCAGGCATCGAAGAGCGGCATCACTCGAAAAAGCTGGATTCGCCGAGCGGCACGGCGCTCCGCTTCGCAAAGGAAGTGCGCGCGGGAAGCGACGGGAAGCTCGACCCGCGGATCGCAGCGTCGCGCGCCGGCGCCGAAGTCGGCCTGCACACGGTCTTCTTCGACTCCGCAGACGATCTTCTCGAAATCTCGCACCGGGCACGCAGTCGCGAAGGCTTCGCGC
>JAMPYE010000674.1 GCA_023700825.1 Thermoanaerobaculia bacterium
TGTAGCCGCACCGGACAGTTCGATGCCCACGAAGGAAGGGTGCTTCGATGACTCCCGAGGTGCGTGAGTGGAGTGCACCGCCCGACGCCGTTCCTCGACGCACCCTATCCGGCCGCCGCGCGGCGTCGTTCTTCCGCCATCGTCTCGAGCCACCGCGCGCGGAGGTCTCCCGGCGCCCAGGCGAGCTCGCGTCTCGCCTTCGCTCCCGTGTAGTCGTAATGGCAAAACGCCGCGCGCGCGGCCTCCGTGGAGAGTAGATTCGGCAGCCTCAGCGCGCGCCGCACGGGCTCTGCGATCGCAGCGGCAGCCACTGCCATCCATCGCGGCATCGCGGCGAGCGGACGCATGCCGCCCGGTGTCGTCGCCCAGATTGCGTAGATCTCGTCGTAGCTCAGCGCGCCCGCCGTCAGCAGGTACGCTTCTCCGGGCCTTCCCTTCTCCGCGATGAGCGCCATGCCTTCCGCACAGTCGTCGACGTGGACCTGCGCACGACGGTACTTCCCGCCGATCGTCAGCGGCGGAGCGAATCCACCCACGTACATCCGTTGCAGGATCCCGAGGTTGGCATGATCGCCGGGCCCGAAGACGCTTCCCGGCATCGCGATCGCGATTGGCGCTCCTTTGCCGGCCAGCGCGAGAGCCACCTCGTGCGCCTCGGCTTTCGTTTGCTCGTAAGCGTTAGGCGGAGGCGCAGTGCGCGAGAAACTCTCGTCGCGGCACGCGTCACCCGTGGGGCCGAGGGCCACGATCGACGAGATGTGGACGATGCGCGGCACGCCGAGCTCGTGCGCGAGCGAGAGCGTGTTGCGCGTGCCGTCGACGTTGATCGCACGCATCCGTCGCTCCGCGCCGTCCCCTCCGACGCCGAGCTCGTACCACCCCGCGTTGTGGATCACCACGTCCGCGCCCGCCATCGCGTTGCGCATCGAAGCGGCGTCGAGGATGTCACCCCTGGCAAGCGTCGCGCCCGCACTCCGCAATCCGGCCGCGGCCTTGCCATCGAAATCGCGAACCAGCACCGTCACCGGCCATCCCCGTCCGCGCAGCGCAGAGACGAGCGCACGCCCGATGAAGCCGGTCCCACCTGTAAGGAAGACGCGCATCGCGATGCCCTCAGCGTACAGCCGACACGTTCTGCGTATCGGGGGTCAAAGCTTCGTTCTTCTGGATTCTACGAATGGTAGATCAGATTGCACGTTCCCGGCGCTTCAGCCCGTTCCCAGGCACGCGCGACGGGAGCGCCAGAAGCGAGGCCACGGAGAAGGCATGCAACCTAAGTCGTTCGAACACCGAGACTTGCTTCTCCCCCTCCGCGAAGAAGCGAAAAGTGAAGCGCTGACCCCATCGCCCATCGCCCATCGCCGACCCCCATCGCTTTCCCTGACCCCGTCGCTTCCATCCGCCCATCGAGTCGAAGACCGAAGCTTTGACCCCGTCTCTGTCTCACCCCGTCTCGGGGAAGCGAAGAGCGAAGCTCTGCCCCCCTCGCTCTCGCCCCCTCGCTCCCGGTCCCGACCAATCAGCAGCATCGCGCGGCTCCTCAGTTCGGTCATAATTGGCAACGTCGCATCAGCCATGAGTTCGATTCGTGCCAGGGCCGCCCGTTCGCCGAACGCGCCTGCTACCCGGGCCGGAGGTCTTCTCGCGTCGCTCGTGCTCCTTGCCGCGCTTCCTCTCGCCGCGCTCGAGCCCGATCGCGCGATCAGTCAGTACGCGCACCGCGAGTGGCGAATCGAGAACGGCCTCCCCCACAGCGTCGTGCGCGGAATCGAGCAAGCCGACGACGGGTACCTTTGGATTGCGACCTACGAAGGACTCGCGCGATTCAACGGCGACACGTTCACGCCGTTTACGAAGCGGAACCTCCCCGCACTGGGCCGCGACACCGTTCTGTCCTTCCTGAAGGCGCGCGACGGGACGTTCTGGATCGGCACCAACGGCGGCGGCGGCGGGAGGCTCGTCGGCGGAACGGCCGACCAGTACCTTGCGCTCGAAGGCCTTCCGAGCCAGATCGTCGCGGCGCTCGCCGAAGGACGCGACGGCTCCATCTGGATCGGCACCTCGGATGGCCTCGCCCTCTGGCGCAACGGCCGCATCGAGATCCCTCTCGATACTCCCGACTTCTTCTCGATCCTCAGCCTGACCGTCGCGCCCGACGACACCGTTTGGATCGGCACGCGCAGCAAGGGCCTCTTCTCGTTCCGCAACGGCAAGTTGATCCCAGCAGGATTCGAAGGTCGCAGCGTCCATGCGCTCCGGAGCGAGCCCGACGGGACGCTGCTGGTCGGCGCGGGCGACGGCCTCTTCACGATCGGCAAGGAAGGGCGTCTGCGTATCGACACCATCCCGGTCGATCAGGTGACCTCGATGCTCCGGGACCGAGACGGCAATCTCTGGGTCGGCACCTACGCCAACGGGCTCTGGCGCCTCTCCGAGGACGGCTCCTACGATCACTTCGGGGCGCACGACGGGCTGCTCAACAACTCGGTTCGCTCCCTCTTCGAGGACGCGGAGCGAACCCTCTGGGTCGGCACCAACTCCGGCCTCGAGTCGTTCACCGCCGGAAAGTTCATTCCCATCGGCCCGCGGGAA
>JAMPYE010000675.1 GCA_023700825.1 Thermoanaerobaculia bacterium
CGCCTGCTCTCCCGCCTTCTGGATCTGCCCGACCGGCCCGCGCGTCGGATCTCCGGCAGGCAGCCTGTTGAGCAGGATGCCGCTGTAGCCCGCGATCACGGTGAGCACGTTGTTGAAGTCGTGCGCAACTCCGGCGGCGAGCCTTCCGAGAGCCTCCATCTTCTGCGACCGTTGCAGCATCTCGGTCAACGCGTACTCCTCCCTGACGTCACGCAGCGCGATGACGACTCCTCGGACCGTCCCGATCGCATCGCGGATGGGCGCCCCGGAGCTGGCCACTGGACTTCGCGTTCCGTCGCGCGCTTCGAGAAGCGTGTGGCTGGCCGTGCCAATGCGGAGCCCGTCGCGAAGGACCCTCTCGGCGACGTGTTCGACGCGTCGCAGCGACTGGCTGTCGAGAAACCGGACCAGCTCGTCGAGCGGCCGGCCCCTCGCTTCGTCCGCGTTCCATCCCGTCAGCCGCTCCGCCGCCGGATTGAGCGTGAACACCCGTCCGTCGACATCCGTCGAGATCACGCCGTCCGCCATGCACTCGAGCGTCGCCGCGAGATGCTCGCGGCTTTCCCGCAGGTCGGCCTCCGCAGCCTTCGCCGAGGAGATGTCGGCCGAGAGAATCAGCACGCCCACCGTCACGGGGCGGAAGCGGAGGACGAACCACGCCCCACAGCCATCTGGATACCGCAGGAAGTTCGTCATCTCCTGCGGCGTCCGATCGAGCATGCAGCGGCGCAGCATCTCGAACATCTCTGTCGCCTCGATCCCTGGATATGCGTCGCTCAGCCGCCGGCCGACGAGCTCGTCCCGCTCTCGCCTACCCTGCGCCGCCGCCGTCTCGTTGACGTAAAGGTACCGATACTCCGCGTCGACGAGCTGGATCCCCTCGAAGAACTCGTCGAAGAGCCCGCGCATGTACGCCTCGAGGTTCGAGCCCTCGAGCTGCTTTTCGAGCTCCGCCACCCTCCGGCGCAGCGCCTTCAGTTCGGACGACCGATCATCGAGCTCTTCCATGGTCACTCTCCGTTTCCCATCGCTCGATCAGCACGAATGCGCGTGCGGCCGCGCCACGTCGAGGCCATGAGAGCCGCTCCCTTCGTGAAAGGAGTGTCGCGGGAGGCCGTTTCCCTACCCCCGATCGGAAAAATATTTGCGGAAGGGCCACTCGGGGGGTAGGAGTTTGCCCGTTTCGCGACACTCCTCCAACAGGCGCATCATCAACCCGGAGGAACGTCATGCCGAACCGACCACCAGTCATCTTCATCCCCGGCTTCCCCGCGAGCGAGCTGATCGACGCCGCGAACGACGTCGTCTTCCCTCCCTCGCTCAAGACGCTCGCCAGCAGCACGAAGAAGCAGAAGTTCCTCGACGCGGTCACCGACCTCGCCCAGCTCCGCGCAGGCGAGCCGATCCGCGAGACCTTTTTCGGCATCGAGAAGCAGGCGCAGTCGCTCTACGAGATTCTCCAACGCAAGGGCTACTCACTCGTCAACCCGGCCGAGTTTCGTGCGATCGGCTGGGACTGGCGCCGCGCCGTCGACGACGTCATCGTCCAGGCCGCAGTTCGAACCGCGATCCAACAGATGTCCGCCGGAGGCAGGAAAGTCCTCGTGATCGCCCACTCCACCGGAGGCCTCGTGCTCCGCCAGCTCCTCGTCGCCGAGCAGGCCCTCGGCGCGAAGATCGGCCACATCCTCGCGTTAGGCGTTCCCTGGGCGGGGACACTCAAGTCGTTCCGCTACCTCGTGAAGGGGCAGTCGACAGGCGTCCCTGGCGCGCGCATCACCGCGAACGAGTCGATGCGGATCATCCGCGGCGCGCAGGCCGCCTACGACCTCCTCCCTCCACCGCGCGACCTCACGGACCCCGCCGACGTGCCGCCGTCATTCGCGCGACAGGGAAACAGCAGCGTCTCGCCGATGGTCGCGACCGCGTGGATCCCGGCGAGCTGGCGAACGCGGATGGAGCCGATGGCGGCGCAGGCGACCCGCCTTCGGCGGACGTCCGACTTCCCCGTCGCGACCATTCAGATCACCAACGTCGCCGGCTTCGGCACCACGACAGACACGCGCGCCGACCTCGTCACCGGCAGTGCCGCATTCACCGCCGGCACCGAGGGGGACGGCACCGTCCCGCACGCCTCTGCAGCCTGGCTGCGCGGCCCTGACGTCAGGAGCTTCTCGCTCCCCGTCGGCGTCTACCCGACGGGCGGCACTCCGCTCTACCACGCGCAGATCTGGGACGCCCCGCCGATGCTCAGCCTCTTCGACGAGCTCCTCCTCGGCGCGCAGCCCGAGCCCTTCATCGCCGCCGCCCTCGACGCCGACGACGCCTCCATGGGCGGCCAGCGCCCGATGAAGGTCCACATCTCCGGCGCTCTCGCCGACGGCTCGCCACTCGTCCCGATGAATGTCACCTTCACCGATCTAAAGGTCCCGCTGTCGAGACCGATCAACGGCCGCGGCACGATCCCCATCCCGAAAGCCTCACTCCCGATCGCAACGTCGAGCAACTTCGTGAGATTCAACGCGATCGTGACGTGGGCGGGCGGAGGGAGGCGGGAGGTGGGGTTGATGTATCAGCGGAGGTAAG
>JAMPYE010000676.1 GCA_023700825.1 Thermoanaerobaculia bacterium
CAGGCAGGAGTGCCTGCGCCACATACGGCTACGTGGGCTTGCGCGGGGGAGACGCGTCGAGTCGATCGAGTTGCTTTACCACCGCGGAGAGCCGCTCGCCGCTGTCGGCGCCCAGGACGAGAAGGCCGTTGGGCGAATCGATCACGAAGAGATTCTTCGCGCCTACGACGGCGATCTGCCGACCTGTTTCGGACAGGACGAAGACGCCTGGCGACTCGTCGGTCACGGCGCCGGGGGGAAGCGAGTCACCGATCACCCGCGCGACCGCCGCCCACGAGCCGACGTCGGACCAGCCGAATTCGCCTCGCACCGTGGCGACCCTTGCCGCCTTTTCCATGAGGGCGTAGTCGATCGAGATCGACGGCATCGATTCGAAGATCGACGCTGCGGCAGTTGCGTCACCCTCACAGGCAAAGCGCCGCGCGAGCGCCGCGATCTCCGGAGCCGCCGTGGTCAAGGCGTCGAAGAACACGCCGAGCCGCCAGACGAACATCCCGCCGTTCCAGAGGTAACGGCCGTCGGCGATGAACTCCTCGGCACGCTCGCGCGTCGGCTTCTCGACGAAGCGGACGAGGCGATGGATCCCGGCGACGATCTCGTCACCCAGTTCGAGATAGCCGTACCCGGTGTGGGGCTCCGTCGGCCCGAGTCCGATGGTGACGAGGTGATCGGACTCTGCCGCGAACTCGAACGCCGATCGAACGACGGAGAGAAAGGCCGGGACATCTCCGATCGCGTGATCCGATGGAAAGATCCCGACGACGACGTTGCCGCAACGCTTTTCGATCTCGGCGCAGCAGGCCGCGATCGCCGGCCCGGTGTTGCGTCGGGCCGGCTCGACCAGGATGTTCTCCGCGGGGATCGCCGGCAGAAGCCGGGCGACCGAATCGCGGTACGCGGCGTTGGTCGAGATGAAGACGTGCGACGGGTCCGCGATCTCGGCGAGTCGGTCGAACGTGTGCTCGAGAAGCGAGCGTCCACCGAAGATGCGGAGGAACTGCTTCGGGCTCGCGTCGGTGCTTAGCGGCCAGAGGCGGGTTCCCGCGCCTCCGGCGAGAATCAGAATCGCGCGATCAGCGGGCCGCATCGGCAAGGGCCTCTTCTCGCGAACGTGCCGCCTCGGCTCCGGGCGCCTTGTGCGCCAGCACGATCAGGCTGAGACCGTTCGACGGAGGCGTCGACTCGATCCGGCGCAGCATCGGAACCAGCATGTCGAACAGCCTGGACTGTCCGCTCGGCATGTGCTCGCGGCGAAGAACCCGCGCGTTGAACCACCACCCGAGCCGCCCGAGGCGGTTCTGGTAGAAGACGCGGTCGACGACGAAGCCGGCCTTCTCGATCTTCGCGACCAGGTCGTCTTTCGAATATCGGCGGTAGTGTCCGACGCTCGTGTCCATGGAGCCGAAGAGCGAAGGGTCGGCCGGCACGTAGATCGCCAGCGTTCCGCCGTCCTGGAGCAGCCCGTGGAGACGGCGAAGCGCCCCTGTGTCGTCGTCGATGTGCTCGAGCACGTTGAGGCACACGGCGCTGTCGAAGTCGTACCGCGCGAGCGACAGGCAGCGATCGTCGGAGAGGTCGAGCCACTCGACGTCGATTCCGGGACGCCTGCGGAACTTGTTCCGCAGGATGTCGACGTACGGAGTCTCGACGTCGGTCGCGACGACCTGCGAGCGCCCGTAGAGAAGGCGGGTCATGTTGCCGATGCCGGCGCCGACCTCGAGCACCCGGTCGCCGACGTGGGACTTGATGCTCTCCCACACCCACTGGTTGTATCGCTTCAACTTGCCCATCCGGACGAGCGTCCGGTAGCCGAGCGGCTCGTCGCTGGAGCTCGGGAAGAGCCCGTACTTCAGGATCGTCCAGATGGCCGAGACACCGTCCTTCCAGTTGATCTTCTTCCCTTCCCAGTAGTCGCGGCCGTGGTAGGAGATCGGAACCTCGTAGACGCGATAGCCGCGCCTGGCGACCTTCGCCGTGACCTCGGGCTCGAAGCCGAACCGGTTGGACTTCAGCGGGATCGACTGGATCACGTCGCGGCGGAAGACCTTGTAGCAGGTCTCCATGTCCGTGAGGTTCAGGTTCGTCGTCGCGTTGGAGAGGAAGGTGAGGAACTTGTTGCCGAGCGTGTGCCAGTAGAGCATCACGCGTCGCGGGTAGCCTTCGAAGCGCGAGCCGAACACGACGTCGGCATCGCCGTCGAGGATGGGCTGGACGAGGACCGGGTATTCGGAAGGCTCGTACTCGAGGTCTGCGTCCTGGATCAGGACGATGTCGCCGACGGCAAGCTCGATGCCCTTGCGAAGCGCGGCGCCTTTGCCCATGTTGACCGGCTGCCGTATGTGCCGAAGCCCGGGCCATTCCGCCGCGATGCGCTCGACGATGTCCCACGAGCCATCGGTCGACTGGTCGTCGACGACGATGACCTCCTTGGAGATCGGCACCGCGCGGACGCGTCGCAGCAACTCGGCAACGGTCGCTCGCTCGTTGTAGCAGGGGATGATTACTGAGAGGATCGGGGTTTCTGTTCCAGTCGCCATGAAGTCGGGTATTTTAGCCTATCCTTCGCGGGGTTCCGTGGACACGA
>JAMPYE010000677.1 GCA_023700825.1 Thermoanaerobaculia bacterium
CCCCCCCCACATGTTCGTTCGTTTCGGCTGCTGGTTGGTCTTCTTTTTCATCGGTCAATCACGCGGGGTCTGATGTGGCGCAGACACTCCTGTCTGCGTGCGGCGCGAAGCACCGCCCGTTGTTCGTTCGAGCAGCAGAGAGCCGGTCGCCTTCGGCGACGCGCGGCAGGAGTGCCTGCGCGATACAAACCCACGCTACCGCCATCTCTCAATTCTCAATTCCCAATTCGCCCTCGGGCTTTAGCCGTTGGACGCGATCTTTTCCACTCCCATCGGCGACAGCCGCTTGCGGCCGCGGGTCTGCAGGCCGAAGAGACGGATGAAGCCGGCGGAGTCGCGCGCGTCGTATCCCGTCATGTCGAACGACGCGAGGTTCTGCGAGTAGAGCGAGTGCGCCGACTTCCGCGCGACGACCGAGCACGAGCCCTTGTAGAGCTTGAGCGTGACGTCGCCCGTCGTCGTCTGCGAGATCGACTCCATGAACGCGTCGAGCGCCTCGCGCAGCGGCGAGAACCACTGGCCGAAGTAGACGAGCTCGGCGTAGCGCGTGGCGATGCGCTCCTTCTCGTGGGCCGACTCGCGGTCGAGCGTAAGCGTCTCGAGCGCCTTGAGCGCCTCGACGAGCAGCGTCCCTCCCGGCGTCTCGTAGACGCCGCGCGACTTGATTCCGACGAGCCGGTTCTCCACGATGTCGGCGCGGCCGACGCCGTGGCGTCCGCCGATGGCGTTGAGCGTCTTGATGAGCTTCGCGGGCGACAGCGGCTTGCCGTCGACGGCGACGGGAAAGCCCTTCTCGAACGAGATCGTCACTCGCTCGGCCTTCTCGGGCGCATCCTCCGGGCTCGCGGTGAGCTGGAACATCGACTCGACCGGCTCGAACGACGGGTCCTCGAGCGGGCCGCCCTCGTGAGAGAGGTGCCAGAGATTCCGGTCGCGCGAGTACGGGTCCTTCTTCGTCACCGGCACGGAGATTCCGCGCGAGGTCGCGTAGTCGATCGCGTCTTCACGCGAGACGATGTCCCACTCGCGCCACGGCGCGACGATCGCGAGCTCGGGTGCCAGCGCCTGGTAGGCGAGCTCGAAGCGCACCTGGTCGTTCCCCTTGCCGGTGCAGCCGTGAGCGAGCGCATCGCAACCGGTCGCGAGAGCGATCTCGACCTGCTTGCGCGCGATGAGCGGCCGCGCCGAGGAGGTTCCGAGCAGGTAGTCGTGCTCGTAAACCGCGCCGGCGCGCAGCACGGGGAAGAGATAGTCGGAGGCGAATTCGTCGACGGCGTCGACGAGATAGAACTCCTTCGCTCCCGTCTTGAGCGCCTTCTCCTCGAGATGGTCCGTCTCCTCGGCCTGGCCGACGTCGACCGCCACGGCTACGACCTCACAGCCGTAGTTCTCGCGAAGCCAGGGGATGATCACCGACGTGTCGAGCCCGCCGGAGTACGCGAGGGCGATCTTCTTGAAGGTCTTTTTCATGGGTTGGTCTCCTTCGTGTCTCGAATTGAGAGCTTGAAATTTAGAGCTGAGAGATGGCGCGCGCGGAACGCTGTGGCGCAGGCACTCCTGCCTGCGCGCCGCCGACGGCGGCCTGATGCCGAGTGTTCGTCGTCAGGCTTGGAGGGGCGACGCGGTGCGTCGCCCGTTCGCTGTGACGGACGAGACGGGCGACCCACCGGGTCGCCCCTACGGAACGATGCGCGCCGACGGCAGCCGCCGCCGCGATGGCGACGATCACCGACGAGGGCGCGGCGCCGCGGATTGCGCCGCCACGAAGCGCGAGCGCGGACTTCGATTTCGTCCAGTTCATCACTTTGCCTCCAGCACCTTCACCAGCGCCTTCAGAAACTCCTGCAGCGCCTTCTTCGGAACGACGTAAGGCGGCAGGAGGCGGATGACCTTCTCTCGCGCGGTGCCGACGACGAAGCCTTCGGCGAGGAGGGCGCGCATGACGGGAGCGGCGGGGCGATCGAGCTCGATGCCCCACATCAGTCCCATGCCGCGAACCTCGACGATGCCGTGCTTGCCGACGAGCGGCGCGAGCTCCGCGGCGAACCACGCGCCGAGCGACTCGATCTTCGGCAGGAGCCGCTCCACCTCGATCGCCTGGAGCACGGCGACGCCGAGCCTGCAGGCGACCGGGTTGCCGCCGAAGGTCGTGCCGTGGTGTCCTGGCTTGACGAGATCTTCGACGCGCGGGCCGACGAGGACGGCGCCGAGCGGAAGCCCGCCGCCGAGCGGCTTCGCGAGCGTGACGACGTCGGGGACGATCCCCGAGTGCTCGAATGCGAAGAGCTTGCCGGTGCGGCCCAGGCCGCACTGGATCTCGTCGAGCACGAGAAGGGCGCCGTGGCGATCGGCCAGGACGCTCGCCGTCTGGAGGAACTTCGACGAGAGCGGCACGACGCCGCCTTCGCCGAGGATCGGCTCCATGAAGATCGCGGACGTGTCGCTGTCGACCGCCTTCTCGAGCGCTTCCACGTCGTTAGGCGCGACGAAGACGACCTCGCCGCCGACGAGCGGCGCGAAGGGCGTCCGGTAGGCCTCGTGTCCCGTGACCGAGAGGCTGCCGAGCGTGCGGC